>JANMNK010000662.1:0-2282 GCA_031373875.1 Pirellulaceae bacterium
TGATATGCGTTACGAGAAATGCGTCAGCCTTTTTCCGTGTTGCATTTCGATAGACGTTATAGGCAATGAAAGCGCCGACCGTCCAACTAACAATCGGCAAGATCACGGCGAGCACGATAAAAATAATGAATACAGGGATAAGCCAGGACATTCTCACAAGGACTGCCATCGTCGCTTTGAATCTATTATTTTTCAAACCCCTAAGGAAATTTTCCGCACAAGAATCGCAGAATAGAAAAGGAATAGAAACACTCCTCCAAGTTTCGTCGGCGGGTGCATATCCAATCTTGTTGCCTTGCACTTCACTACCAGTAATGATGCGTTCTTCTAAAAATCGGATTTTCGTCGGAAGCACCATCGTCGCCGCTGCCTGTCGACACAACTGACATTTTCCATCAAACGGTGGAAGTTTCTCCAGTTGAGCGCGTTCAATCTGATCGGCTGTCGATTCCATCGAAGTGCTTTCGCCCGCATCCCGCTTTAACGTCGACAGAGAAGGAACAAGCACAGACTGATCGCATCTCGGGCAAGCAGTGTTCTCGCCACACATCGTCGTCATGACGATGATCTTGTTGCCGCACGAGCATTGGATGTTGTACATATCGCTTAATCCCAAAAGCTGATGTCGGTGATGAGCGGATTGAAACGGCGGCCATTTTCAATGGGAGATAGTGAAAGTGGATTATTTATATATACCAACTAACGCCGATTCCTCTACCTTGGCTTGTCGGAACAATTTGTGATTGTTCGTCGAGTCGCTTTAAATGCTTTTCATCAACAGTTGTCGTGTAAGATTCAACCAAGGCTGCTTGGGCTTTCCCGATGGTGAAGAAGAACTGGAGGACTTTTTGGGTCGAAGATTTTTTCACTACCAAGCGAATTAGCGGGCAGAATGGGATGCTTTGGCGAGAACTTGCACATATTATCTGATTTGCGATTGGTCGCTCGTGCTTTTCTAACACTTTCTTCAAGATTGAAATCGAGAATTGAAGGCATCGCGTAGTGCGCCGAACACTGCATTAGAGATTTCAATATGGCTTGAATTCTCGCTGTAATCTGGTGAAGCAATCCAACTGGGGGGTGTTTATCGACGAGGATTTTACGGTCATCTGCCGGTTCGCACCTTCCAGGCTCCTATTCGTCCTTTACGCAATCGCTGGGATTAGCAAGAATTTGATGTCGGTTAGACTTACAGATGAGCTTAACTAGGTTTTTTGACTATCCTAAATTTCGTGATTGGAGAACGGTCGCGACCCTTCAGCGGTTACCCGTTAACAACCCGATTTAGGATCGGTCACTTTTTGATTACAAGAGAGCGGTTTGGCAAGATGTTGTGGCAAAAAACTGCCGACAACCGTTTCAGTACGACGAAGGATTCGAATGGCTTTGAAAGTTCAATGCTGTGATGATCCAATTTTGCTGAAATTGTTGCTCGCAGATTGCCGGAGAAAGAATAGTTTGATGTTCCGTTCGGAACTTAGAACTTTTTATCGTCATTCGATTTTCTTTCGGTTGTGCGGTTGTTCGAGTTGTTAAAAGATCCGAGCAGTTCGATCGCTTTGCAGCGATCCCACCACGATGGCATTTTCCTAAATTCGCGATTTACTTTTCGAACAACACACTGAGGAATATATGGCAGATGCGAAGACGTTAGGTGAGTCGGACCCTGCAATTTTGGCTGCATCTGGGCAAGTCGAAGCACAGATTGACGTCGATCCTGCAGAGACCAGCGAGTGGCTTGGTTCGCTTGACTACGTCTATAAGAGCAAAGGTGCCGATCGCGTTCGCTATTTGGTCAAAGCGATCGAGAACCGAGCGAGACGCGACGGTGTCGAGATCCCGTTTGAGACAACGACACCTTACGTCAACACGATCCCGCCAAGTAAGCAGCCACTGTTTCCTGGAAATCGCGAACTGGAACGGCGTATCAAGAGTATCATTCGCTGGAATGCCATGGCGATGGTTGTTCGAGCCAATAAGAGGAACAAAGGCCAAGGCGGTCACATCAGTACATTCGCCAGCAGCGCGACGCTGTATGAAATTGGATACAACCATTTCTTCCGTGGTCGTGGCGAAACGGGTTACGGTGGCGATCTTGTTTATTTCCAAGGCCATGCCTCTCCAGGTATGTACTCTCGGGCATTTGTCGAAGGTCGATTGCCTGAAAACAAACTGGAAAACTTCCGACGCGAACTGCAACCCGAAGGTGGCTTGAGCAGCTATCCGCATCCTTGGTTGATGCCTGACTTCTGGGAATATCCGACCGTCTCAATGGGTTTGGG
>JANMNK010000671.1:0-4332 GCA_031373875.1 Pirellulaceae bacterium
TGAAGTCAGAGCCTTGATCGTTCAAGATTCCGCCGCTGAGGAAAACACCGCCTCCCTCTTGCGTTGCAACGTTTTCGGACAAGACGTTATTAGACAAAACTATGGATGGAGCGGCCGAAGAAGGGCTTGCGTAAATCGCCGCACCACGCCCTTGCGTTGTATTGTTATGTAGGGTGCTGTTACTGATCACTACGCCGCCACCATAAAGATACAGTGCCCCCCCACCGCCCGTTGCAGAACTGTTATAGCGCAGATCAGCTTGATTGAAATCCATCGACGCGCTGCTGGCGTAAGCGGCGCCTCCTCGATTCGAAGCGTAGTTGCCAGAGAACAAGGCTGGTGTAACCAAGGTGCCAATGACAATGGGATCAATGTTGCTTGAAGAGTTCGGTTCCGCAGCAATTGCTCCGCCAGAACTCGCTTTGTTATTGATGAATGCTCCGCCCAATACATTGATTGTCGTGACGTTAAAGATGGCCCCGCCCGCGTCCGTGGCCTCGTTGCTGCTGAATTCGGTGCCTTCGATATTGACGACGCCGGACGAAACGTAAATCGCACCGCCATTGGGAGCTTTGTTTAGGGAAATAACGGAATTGCGGATGTTCAACATCGAACCTTGCATTCGGAAAAATCCGGCTCGGATGGTCGCTTCATTTCCGCTGAACAAACTGTCGGAGATGCTAACAGTCGCTGAGTCGCGTGACGACAAAGCGCCGCCATATTGAGCTCGATTGTTGATAAAGTCGACATTGGTCAGCACCGTATTGCTTCGAATGTGAATGCCTCCAGACTCATTGACCGCAACGTTGCCAGTAAAACTGCCGCCTGTAACCGAAAGCGAGCCAGCGGGTGCAGAGAAAATACCGCCGCCCGAACGCGTTGCCGAATTGTTGCTGAAGTCCGAGTCGACCAAGGATGTCGTACTTTTGTAGAGATGCATTGATCCGCCATCGGTGCCTGCTACATTTCCGGACATCTGCAAACGCTCGCCCTGCAAGCTGCCAGAATAACTGACCACGCCACCGCCCGTTGTGCGAGCGGTGTTCGAAGCGAAGTTGCTGTCAGAGAGGTACAAACTGCTCGACGTCGCACCATAAATGCCGCCACCGTTGCGGCCGCGATTCGCTGAAAATTGGGATTGGGATATAGTCAGTTGGCCGCGAGTGTAAACTGCGCCGCCGTCGCCGTTGATTGCTTGGTCAACGTCAGCCGTATTTTGTGTAAACTGACTCGAAATAATCGCAATGGTCGATAAGGTCTCGGCTCGGATAGCACCGCCGTGAGCTTTCGCGGAATTTAGGTGGAACACTGAGTTATTGATTTGCAACGTGGTACTGGAATCGCCAAAGATGGCTCCGCCACTGCTGGACGCAAAATTGCCAACTAATTCGGAGTCGATCAGGTTCAGAGATCCGTTTCGACGCACAGAAACAGCGCCACCGTTGTTAGCCCAGCCATTCTTAAGCTCGAGCTGTTCTGCGGTTAGCGAAACACTTTCGTAGACTTGAAAAATTCGAGATGCTCCACCTGCATCAATCGTCAACTTTGCGCCGTCCGCAATGTCGAGTTTCAAACTCTTTCGTACCGCGATTTCGCCGCTGACAAGATTGATCGTACTGCCGACTAGTGATGTTGAAAAGCGAATGGTGTTCTGCGAATCGCTGTTTGCGTTGGCAGTGTTAATCGCCTCTCGGAGACTCGTCACGGCGTCATTTGAGTTGAAAGTGTCTTGAAGAGTGGTCACGGTCAAGATCGCCATCGCACGACGATCTTCTAACGACTCAATTGCAAACGGACGGCGTCGAACCCTCTTTCGGAGTGATCTCTTCGACGCAAGTCGCTCAAAGACTTTTTTTGTTCGTTGCAGCATCATGAACTCTCCTGTATTTCGCAACAGTTCTCGCCGTTAAAAGATATTTAACCGCGATGGACTAGATTATTTGTGGGGACGTAAGGCATTGGTGCCTGACGAGTGCTTGATCCTCCTTGAATGTTTCTTTCGGAATTATCAGACTTCGACTTGGAATCGGGATACACTTCTGGCATTCTGCAGCTCGCGTATTTTGACGAAGCAGCTAACTGAATGCGAATAAGATTATCCGGGGTCGTGCGAGCGACGTTGATGCGTCTCAACTTTAGTGGATTATCGGCTTTCAAGTTGATCATGCCGCGAACGGTGGTGAAGGCGAGTTCGAATGACTCGTCACGCAGCAGCGAGAGGGTTTGCCGATTATAATGTCCCGACGGATACGCAAAAACAGGGATTGCTTTGCCAGTTCTTTGCAAAAGCTCGTCACGCGACCGTTTGATTTCGCTTCGAGCCTCTTCAGGAGAAAGCTGATCCAAGAGAGGATGCGTATGTGTGTGCGGAACCAGGGAAACACCTTCTTGGTCGAGTCGGATAAGCCCGTCCCAACTCAAAACGGCAGGTTTGGGTTTGGTCCCTTGGCAGATCGTTACGAAATGGCCGACCCATTCCTGCAGCGAAGAATGAGGAAGCAATTTAAGCTCCCTTTTCAATAGTTTGAATGCGCTGAGACGGTTGGTATCGCATGTAATTGCCAAATGTCCCCAGGGCGTTTGCAGTTCCGTCCCGTTCGGAGCAAGCGAGATGGCTTGAAACAAGGCGTCCCACCAGAACGATCGGTTCGGCTCGTCGGGAAAGGCCGTGGGAACGAACAACGTCGCTGGAACAGCAAGTGACTTGAGAATGGGCCATGCGTTGAATGCGAAATCTTGGTAGGCATCATCAAACGTGACAAGGACAGCTCGTTTGGGAAGTGATGCGTTCGTTCGACAAGCATTTAAAACATCATCCAACGAGACTGTATCAAAGTCCCGAGCAAGCCAACGGGCTTGGCGAGCAAATTGTTCGGGCTCCGCGCTAATCAGCGTGGGATCAAGGTCAGTTCTCGCGTCGATATAGTCCACGCGATGATAAGTCAAGACTCTAAGCAAGGAACGAGCCGGCACGGGGATCCGTTCAACCAGGGAAACACCTAATCCAAACATGGAGGAAGTGCAGATTCGTCGTAGAGATGACCTGATTTTGTCCTTCAGCACTCCAACGTCTCCGGCAAATTACTTCTCGATTCGAGATCGACCTTCTTGGGATCCTTTAACGGTGAGTCGGAGGTAGGTGATGTTCCAAGCCAAACCATCTGCGAGTCCGCGCGCTCGATTAACCCTGTCAAGGTGCATTCGCTGTTTGGGAATTCGGAGATACCAGCTTGAATCTTGATCCCGAGTTCCCGTTGAAGCTCATCTGAAACGCTAGTCAATATGTCCTTAAGAACTTGTTCGGAAATTTCGGGACAGACGACAACGAATTCATCGTCGCGTACAACGACTAAATCGCCGGGCGACGCCGCATCCATAAGCAGTGTTCCCACACGCGACTCCACATATCGTTGCACGAGGACATGTCGGACTTTTTCCAGCAATCGGTCAAACTCTTGGCCACGCATTTCGCGATTAAATCGTACGGTTGCAAGGGACAGTTTTCGTTGGAATCTTCGGGCACGTTGCACTTCGTTGTACATCAACACTTCGCCATCGTGCAGCGATATGGGGCGGCGTCCAAACTGGACGCTTGCAATATCGCGAGCTGAGCGAAGAAAGTCATCTATATCGGATGCAACGGCCCAAGCCAGCAAGTTCGTCACGCCAATCACAACGCACTCTGTAACGGTAATCGGTAGACTCGCTCCAAAGAACGAATAGCCCAAGAAGTACTTTAGAGCCGCGTAAAAGACAAAGTTGGCAGCCGTGAACTGCAGCAGCGTTGCTCGTCGAAGGTGAGGACTACTGACAACAAACACTGACTGTACAGCGACAAGAACATAGACGAACGATGCTAAGTTGATTGGCTCGTGAATGCGTTCTATGTTGTAGAGCGCCGCTAACCAAAACAGTAGCAGTACGACCGATAGGCGCAATCTTGTAAGGCCAGTCCGTTTCATTATCTCGGTATCCTTAGGAGTGCCATATTTCTTCCAGTACGTTAGGAACTCTGCGTCATCTTTTTCATAGCCCGAGCATACACAGTGCCCAAGCATTTTCGGAGTACCGTCGCGGAGAAAAAATCATCTAATAGGCACCGCGCCGATTTAGAACGGCCACTACGGTCCTGAATAATATTACTAAATCGTATTTAAAGCTCTGGCGACTGATATACTCGGCGTCCATTTCAACCCGTTCATCAAAATCAACATCGCTCCGTCCACTCACTTGCCAAAGACCGGTTATCCCTGGAAGAACTTCCAGTCGCTCGGTATGGACCAGCGAATAGGTGCTTAAATCAAAAGACGTTGGTCGAGGACCTACAAGACT
>JANMNK010000710.1:0-5834 GCA_031373875.1 Pirellulaceae bacterium
AGTTATCGGACTGTTTTCGGCGCACAGGATTCGCATAGCTGAATACCAACTCGTGGCTGCTGCCAAATGACTTCATTCCACTTAACGCTGCCCTCAATATAGCGGAAACACAAATCCATTAGGGGGGGCGTTTGCTCCTACGAACGAATAACTTCCTGAAAACAACGATAGCGAGACATCAGCTAACCTTACCATAAGCCATCGAAAGCCATCGGACTTTCACTGACTGGCACGCCTGATCCTATCGAGTAAGGCCACGCCAAGCCCCACCTCCTCCACGCTTTCGCAGCAAACCACGTTCGCACCGGACAAATCGGCTTTGCGGAAAAAGTCGAACAGCTTCGCCGCGTATTCCTCAACATTGGCGCAAACCAAAACACAAGCAAAAATCGTATCGCATTCAGGCGGTCTCAATCCAATGTAATGACAAATCGAGCCCTTAGACCGCTCTTCAGCGATTCGATTTGTGCGACCTACATCGGAAACGGCTATCAAATAAACTTTGGCCCGGGGTTGGTAATGCTTGTGACGAATACCTGGCGAATTCGCGAAAGTGCTGTTTGCAGTCAATTGATGACCTGAATAGGGCACAAAACTTGGCCAAACATCCACGAGCTGCTCAAGCGAAACCCCACCTGGTCGCAAAACGCGAGGTGGGTTGCTAGTGGCGTCAACCACGGTGCTTTCCACCCCAAACATAGTCGGTTCACCGCAAACAACCCCAGCAATGCGACCATCCAAATCTTCAGCCACGGCTTGCCAAGTGGTCGCGCTAGGACGTCCGGAACGATTGGCACTTGGAGCCGCCAATGGCACTTCGGCTCGCCGAATGATTTCGATCGCGATCGGATGATCCGGTAGCCTGACCGCAACCGAGTCTAAACCCGCTGTCACATTCACTGGGACACCCGCTCTTTTTGGAAAAACGATGGTTAAAGGACCTGGCCAAAATCGATTCATCAGATGAATGGCCACTTCGGGCACATCGCGAACGATGTCGTTCAGTTGGCTCAGATCCGAGATATGCACAATCAGAGGATTGTCAGACGGCCTGCCTTTTGCAAGAAAAATTCGTTTTACCGCATCCTCGTCCAACGCGTTGGCTCCAAGCCCGTAGACAGTCTCGGTCGGGAAAGCGACAAGCTCAGACGAGCGAATCAACGCGGAAGCCTGCTCGAGCTCGAAACATGAAAAATAACGAGTCTTCATAAATGACCAGACGCGTGATCAAGTCGAGATTGCACTCAGTGGCTAATGCTGGGAGTACTACCTGAGAATGTTTCACTCTTCAAGGATCTGCTTGGGAATCGATGTGCAAAAAAAAGTCTTTCCCAAAGATTTGCTTTTCGCAATCGGAAATCGCCAACTGGCAACGAATGCTGTTTCCCTCGGCGTGTTTCCAAGATCAACAGGCCATCTTTTACCTGTCGGACCACCCAGTACTTGTCAACTTCGTAGGAGTACATCTCTCCATGGGGAGACGGCAAGATGTTCTTTGCTCTTCGGCCAGGAGAAAGGCTGTGTTTTTCGCGGGTATAGACAACCCAATCGTTTGGACTGAAGGAGCCTGTCATGCGAAAAAATTCCTCACTGGATATTGAGTTTCCAAGAAGATTACGGGTGACGCCCCAATCTGGATGGTGTTTACAACAGGCGATTTACTTGGGTGCTTTAAAACGCGTAGTATATTCTTTCTCCTTAATCGTCCAGAATCCAGATCAGCTTTGGAATTGAAGGGCGAATTGTTTGAAATACCACCGTTTTTTCGATCAATCAGCCGTTTCCGGAGCGTTTTTAATGAAAAACGGCCGATCGCACCCAACAACGCCTTAAAGCTAAATCGAATGAATCGAGCAACCGAATCAGAAGTCGTTAAGCAACCATTTCGGATTATTTGCGTCTGTTTGGGAAACATTTGTCGTTCGCCAGCTGCGCAAGGTGTACTAGAAAGGTTGATCCAACGAGCGTGCTTGAAATCCCAGTTCCAAGTGGATTCAGCCGGAACAGCCAGCTACCACATAGGTCGCCCACCCGATGCAAGAATGCTCGCAGCTGCGGCAAAACGAGATTACCAGTTAACAAGCGTTGCCAAGTCGTTAACAAAGGCGATGATAGAAGAAAGACAACTAATATTGGCGATGGATAGAAAGAATTACGTGGAAATCGTTGAAATTGCAGATGGGGAAACCGAACGGATAAGGATGTGGAGCGACTATTTGGACGAGAGTTGGCCGAGAGAAGTTCCGGACCCATACTATGGAGGCCAATTGGGTTTTGAGTATGTTTTGGACATGTTCGAAGCGGCGGGCCCCAGAATTTTAGCTGAATGCGTTCAAGCGGCCGGCTCGAAGCGCTAGTAGCCCAAAGAAGAACGCGGGGAAACCAGTCTTGCACGGCCCTAGTTTTGCATGTAAATTCCCTGTAAGTGAATAACCCAGGTAACTTCTGCGGTTAAAAACGAAATGTGGAATGAACCAAACCTAGACGAACCGAATCATAGGTTTGGTGGTATTCCGTTACATATTCCCTTGTAGCTCAGTTGGCAGAGCAACGGACTGTTAATCCGTGTGTCGGTGGTTCGAGCCCACCCGGGGGAGCCTCAAAAAACCTCGGAATTTCCGTAGGTTCCAGTTAACAAAGAAGCCGAGAGCAACCACTCTCGGCTTCTTTCGTTCTTATCCAAGGCTTTTCGCGATTGCGGTCACCGACGTCGCTTCCCGGAGCGCGCTCTCAATTCGTCCCGAAATCGTATTTCCGCGACCGGACCGTGAGTCCGCGTCTAAAACTCTCAGATTCTCTGTTTGACAGAGTAGTCCTATTTAACAACCAAGCAAGAGAGCGAGAGTGCGATTCGAGCACCACCTTCAACAGCGTCCGAACGGTATTTCAAGGCTAGTTAGCCTGCCAGAGTCTGCCAATACCGAAATGCCAAGTAAATCAAGGATGCCCGCGGCGACGCTGAATCTTGGCAGAGGGGTACAGATTTTCGCTTCTGGAACGATTCTCGCCCTCGTTTGGCTCGCACCAATTGCGCCATTTCCTACTACTTATTTTTTGCCCAGGGGGCGGGCTTTGTAGCTTGTGTCGCATACTCGCAGTCCAGGTCTCGGCGAAGCAACTTTCCTTCGTAGCCAATTGAGGCAAGAAACGCTTGCTGCAACATACCGCCAGCCTGATACCAAAGGTCGCCACGTTCTTCGTCGCCGTTGTTTCGGCTGAATAGTCGCTCAACTTTCTTCGGCTCGGCATGAACCAGAGCATTGCGTACGTCCACCAACACCTCAACCAAATTCGATAGGTTAAACGCTTTGGCGTAAGAAATAATAGCTGCTGACTTTGCCGGTATGTCAGCGCAAATATTATTAATTGAAAGCAACCATCGGATCTTGTCGCTCGCTGGAAGCGCTTTGAATCCAGACTCGCTGCATAACTTCCGAATCAAAACGATCTCTAGCCAGGCAAGACATTCAAGAGCAGACTGCTGCAAAATGATCGCTCCCTCAACGCCTCCAGCACATTGTTCGGATTCGATTAACCAATGGATCGCAGTTTGAAGTGCCGGCTCGCGTTTTTCGTCTTCGAACGCGGTCTGCATCGATTTGTATAATTCACCGAAGGACGATCCCATCATTTCGTGGAACCAGGAACTTGCCCCACCATTGCGCGTCGTCTTGGTGACTGATAGTTGAATTTCAACAAGGTTCCCAAATGAATCGTATAGCCAAGGGCCAAGCAATCCTGTCCAACGACACTTCATCAGACTAAGCACGCGAAACAGATGTGTGCCTGTCTTTTCGATTTCGGCCAGACTCGCTGCATTTGAGAATTCGCAACAAGC
Source organism: Pirellulaceae bacterium (assembly GCA_031373875.1). Lineage (GTDB taxonomy): Bacteria > Planctomycetota > Planctomycetia > Pirellulales > Pirellulaceae > JANMGV01. The sequence goes on from JANMNK010000710.1 coordinate 3,839, forward strand.
TACATGCGTTGGTTCGTAGACGGCACCTCTAGCCATCGCCTCACTTTTTAAGGCATCAACGATCACCCCATGTCCAGGGGACGAAGACTGCAGTCTACCAGTAAAAGCCCTGGAACCTCGTTTCAATGGCCCGCCGTGTACAGTTGGTCCGTTGATTACGATGTAAACTGCTTTATGGGCATTGACGCCACTACCTATCGGCCTTGATTGTGATTCAACGTAGCCGGAAAAGTTAGCTCCAGCGTTCGACACGTTGCACAACACCTCTCCGAATGGAGGGCCACAGTTAATTGTTGCTTCGCCCAATTCCGACTCGAACCAAGCTTCAATAAGGCTTGGTGATTGATGTGGGGTGAATTCGAATCTGAATTCAGGAGCTGGATATAAGTCAACGTAGATCCTTGCGATTCCTTTCAGACCGCGTGATTTTTGGCGAAGCTCAGTCTCGCCCTCCCAAAACGTGAATTGCGTATTGTCGCCACTGAGTTCAATTGGTGGCACAAGTCCAACGGGTACGTCCTTAAATCTACCATCAGTCATTTCCCGATTGTTCCTTTGCAGATTCTCTTGCGGATTCGACTTCCAATACATGCAGAGCAACAGTGTGCAACGCGAGGCAGACGATTGTCCACCACCCGTATATGGCTGCAGGTGAAGAACAAGCTCCGCTAGGTAGCATTCCGTGCGCAAGTTCATTCCGAATGTTTGGGCCAGCCTGATGCGTAAAGATGATTCGAAGCGTAGTAACGACATCCTTCGTAAGACGCTGTTCGGTTTCTGGCATCTCCAACAACTTGTTTAGGTCGAATTCCCGCTGATTGCCTTTTTGATCGAGCCCTGAGACAACTACGCCGTCACTTTGAAGCGTGTGGCGAATTACCGTTTCCAATTGCGGAACAAGGCAGTTGATGGCCTCTACGAATCGTCCTTGAATTCCGGCAAGAATGCCAAGGCAGAAGTATTCGTGATGTCCGTCAGGGATTACCGGGCTTCGATAGACAAATTCGGAGATATCCGCGAGCGTGATGTGGTGACAAAGGTTGAGCTCATTGATCATCGGGACAATCGTCCCATGAGCCACAATCCCAAATAGGCATTGATACTCGTTAATCATAGAATAGAAGACACGTTCGTCGGGTATTTCTTCTGTACCAACCGGCGGAATCGCTGTCGCAGATTTGTATGTGCTGCCAAACTTCTCAACTCCAAACATGTTTTGTAATGGATACAAACGTATCGTATCGATTGCCGTTGCAACCGCCTTTGCTGCATCATGAAACTGCGAAGCCATCACCAATTTTGCAATTCCGACAATTTTGCTCTTACCACGTATCCTCGCTTGAGCATTCGTAACTTGCTGTGTTAGATCGAGACTACAAACCTCTATGGGTTTGAATTCATCTCCAAGCTCTTGCTGGATTCGCAGCATTTTCTGGTGAATGCGTTCTCGCTCGGAATCTGCGCCTGGCACTCGTCGCAGTGTTTGGATTGATCGCTTTAAATGGGAGACTGCAATGATTTTCATAGAAGCTCCGTCAGCATCATGCTCATATGATGCTGCAAGCTCGCGAAGCGCCTTTTCTGCGTCTACAGGCTTTTTCGCTCGTAACGCACATCGCTGGGCGAGTGTGCAAAACCTCTGCTTCGCAAGAGGCAAAGTGGTCGTGTCAATTCTCGCTTGGCAATGAGCAAGGAGGATGTTAGGGTCGAACGCTCTATTGCAAAGTAGTTCGTCGATGGATTCCGCAACCAGAAAGTCATGTAAATCTGTGGATGACAGCATTCGATCGACGCGTGCACCTAAAGCCGCGACCAAGTCGTAATCCTTGATCATTGACACCAGAGAAATCCCACGCGCGAATCGTTTACCTGCACCGGGAGATTTTGCGTTTAGACACACTTCGGCTGAGTCAACGTAAGCGTGGGCGGCACTTCTTGCGTCATCCACAATTCGTTTGCGAATCCAGAGAATATCGTAAATTCGCGACCGCAACTC
>JANMNK010000803.1:0-4154 GCA_031373875.1 Pirellulaceae bacterium
GGGTCGAGGCCTATGGCGTCGTGGTTTTCGGCAAGCACATTTCCTCGCGAACTGAGGACCTGCAAACAGGCATCCATAGGCGATCGGATTTGTTGCTGCCCTACTAAACTCGCAACGATCGTTTGTCCTGCTTTGGCATCGAACGCAAAGATATCGACATCCCCTCGTTTTTCAAGCACGCCGTTCCATAGAATCGACGCGGCAGCATTCACGCTCGCGTTCTTGGTCTCATCGTTCGGTTCGACTTCGTTCGCTTCCAGAATCGAGCCCACCATGAACTTCAAAACGCTCGTCGCGCCATCCGCGTCAAAAAATCGCACACGGTGAAGTCCCAGTCTGCTGGCTGGCGTTGCCGTGACTCGGAAAACACCTTTTTCTGTTTGCGGTTCCAAAACGATATCGCTCGATTCGGTCCAAACTTGCACTGGCCAAGTCGGCGCGTTTCCTAAAGCGCGAACTTCGATGGATTGTCCGCGTTGGACGCCAGCAGGAAACAGACGACGCAGATCGGGACCTTGGCCAAAGAGATGATCCGTTCCAGAAAATATCGAAACAAGCAATACCAACAGGGAGCAACAAGTTGTAAAACGCGATTCGAGATGAAATGAAAACTTGGTCATCATGACATCAATTCGGAAATTGGATTGGAGTCACTGACCAAGTGCACGGGGCGTCCCTCCGGCGTGTGATAGATCTTGTTCGCATCGATGCCAAGTTTGGAATAAACGGTCGAAACAAAATTCTCGGGTGACAGCACTCGCTCGATCGCCGAATGACCTTGTCGGTCCGTCGCACCCACGACTTGCCCGCCAGGCGTCCCTCCACCCGCGAACAGAATGGACATAGCGCTCGACCAATGATCTCGGCCCGGTTTGTCTGCCCCAGGCAACGTGCTGATCTTTGGCGTTCGGCCAAACTCTCCTAACACAATTACCATCGTGGTGTCGAGCATACCTTGTTGATCAAGATCGTTGATCAGCGTTGCCACAGTTTGGTCCCACTGCGGCAGTCGTGTGCGAAGGGCTCCAAACAAATCGGAGTGATGATCCCAACCGCCGTCGTTGATCGTCACAAATGGAACGCCCGCTTGAATTAATCGCCGAGCTAGCAACGCTCGTTGTCCGAGCCCGTTTCGCCCATACGCATCTCGAAGTGCTTCGGGTTCACTCTGGATATCAAATGCTTTCTGAGCTTCGGGCGTTGTGATCAAGTCGTATCCTTGTCGATAATAGTCATCCACAACACGTACAGGATCGCCTGCTGCGGGGTCTGAAATACGTGGCAGTCGATCAACCAACTTTCGCATCTGCTGGCGTTGTTCGAATCGGTCTTGGCTCAAGCCTTGGGGCAATGCAACGTCGCGAACACGAAAATTGTTTTGGTTCGGATCGTCGGCAACTACAAACGGAGCGTACTTGGCTCCAAGAAAATTAGGGCCGCCTGATCGCGTCATACTCGGCATCGAAAAATAGCCCGGCAATCCGTGCGGAGCGGATATCTCATGGTTGACGACCGAGCCCATGCTGGGATGAAAACTAACGAACGCACCACAACCAACCGGAATGCGTGGAGGGGCCCCGGTCATCATGTAGTGATTCCCTGCTCCATGGTTGCCTTGGTTATGGCAAACCGATCGCACAATCGCGTACTTGTCAGCTATCGACGCAAGTTTAGGCAAGTGCTCGCAAATTTGTATACCGGACACATTGGTCGCGATTGGTCGAAACTCGCCACGAATTTCTGCGGGTGCATCCGGCTTTGGGTCAAACGTTTCAAAATGCGTTGGGCCACCATCGAGCCAAATCAAGATGCATCCGGTCGCAGGTTTGGCACCTTCGGCCGCTCGCGAGATCTGCGTCAATCGAAACAAATCGAAAAAGCTCTCCCCCGCCAGCCCACCAATGCCCAGTCGAAGATACGATCGGCGGCTCAGTGTCGAGCAAAGCTCAAGTTGGGAATTACACATCGAGGTTTTGTGAGTCATGATTCTGTTCGCTGCTTGGTTCACAATTTGGAAACTGTATTTTCAAAAAAAAAGCTCAGCGCCGAAGGACGCTGGGAAAACGAAGTCTCAATTGACATGGAAAAATTCGGGTGAGTTCATCAAGGACCACAGCACATCTTCGATCCATTGTCGACGAGCGGGGTTGGGTTGTTGAACAGAAGAAGTTAAGACGGCAACTTCTTCAGCACTTGGATGTCGGCTAAATGTGGCTAGATAAAGTTCGTCGATAATTTGTTCCAGCGATTCGCTGCTGGCAGCCAATCTAGCAACCCGGCCGTTATCGCTCAAAATTTTGCCTTGAAACTGTCCTGCATTCATTAAGTGCAATGCTTGAACCATCGTCGAGTCCGGTAGTCGTTCGCAAGGCGGATCTTGATTTGGATCTGGTCTTCCAAAAGCATCTAACGTCTGCGATTCCGTTCGGAACGTCCACAGTTGCATCGCACGCGTTCCGATCGGAGCGCCGTCGAACCGATCGGAAACTTCGGTGACATCCGACACTGCGTCTAGGAGAACTTCGGCTCGGAATCGTCGCCGGTAGTGACGCGAGAAATTGCGAATGTCCGAAGCATTTGTCTCGTTTGGCAAAGATGACAATGCATAAGTTTGCGACATCATAATCGTCTTGATGAATCGCTTCTGATCAAAATGGCACTTTGCAAACTCGGTCGCCAATGCATCGAGCAATTCAGGATTGCTGGGCGGGTTTGTCGCCCGCAAGTCGTCCACCGGCTCTACCAAGCCCTTGCCCATAATCTCCGCCCAAATGCGATTTGCGGCAGCTTTGGCAAAGTATGGGTTGTCGGGTTTCGTCAGCCAATCGCAGAACGACTGCCTCGGGTCATCACCCGCAGCAATGTCCATTTCGGGACCGGCAAGCGGTTTTGGTTTGAGGACAGCTTTGGTAAGAGGATGCCGAACTTCGCCGGATTCCGAAACGAATACCATTTCTTCACCGCCAGAAATGGGTGGCGAAAGGCCGGTCCCTTTGAAGCGTACTCGCGAAAAGAAAGCGGCCATGCTGTAGAAATCGCTTTGGCTATAAACTTCGAAAGGATGCTGGTGGCATTTGGCGCACTCCAAGCGAACTCCTACGAATAGACGTGTCACCATGGTCGTCAATTCATCAGGCTCGCGACGATCGCGAAACATCGTCACAGCACCGTTGTGCCAGTTACTGCCCTTGGCAGTCAACAGACGAGTGACGAATTGGTCGTATGGCAAGTTCTGTCGAAACACGTCGCGCAACCATGTGTCGAGACTTAACGTTGCTTTGATGCCAACGCGGTAAGGATTTGGACGCAGCAAGTCCGCCCATTTGTTCGCCCAGAAATCGGCATACTCCTCACGCTCAAGCAACTGGTCGACGAGTTTCTCCCGTTTATTTTCAGAAGAGTCGGCCAGGAACGACATCGCTTCCGAGACGCTAGGCAGCCTTCCAATGCAATCCAAGTACGCTCGCCTCAGAAACTCTGCATCGTTGCACGGCGGGCTCGGCAGGACGTTGAGGCTCTTTAGTTTTTTGTAAATGAGTTCATCAATGAAGTTATTTCGAGGCAGAGAATTGAATGCATCGGCTGGAATGTCAGCTTGCCGTGGAATCGCTGTATTCCAAGTCGCGATGACACCCATGTATCGCGCCGTAATCGTCGCTTCGCCGGGAATGCTGCCGGCGCGGATTTGGCCGGTGGTCGAGACTGAAACGATTGCAGGTTCATTCGACAAGTAATCGCATGTCTTGCTGACATTGCGAACCGAGCCGTCACTGTAATGCGCCAGAACATTCAAGTCCTCGGTTTGGTTGACGACGAGAGGATGGGCTTGGGGCTCGATTGAAACGCGTTCCAATTTGGGATCGGAGGTTGTCACTCGCGGCGAACCACCTTCGATCCACTCTACCAATTTTTGAAAATCTTCATCGCCTGGAGAAATTCGGATACCGCCACCATGCGGCAACTGGCCAGTCGCCTTTTGTAACAAGAGGCTTCGGTTTGGTGCTGCGGGAAACAGCCTACGTCCGCGAGCTTCTTCGACGATTGCTGCATAATCAAAATCAGCATCAAAGGCCAGAAGAGACAAAGCAAACCCGTTCTGCCCTCGTGATTTTCCGTGACACGGTCCCGATTTTGACAGCACGGGGATGCAACTC
>JANMNK010000483.1:0-6166 GCA_031373875.1 Pirellulaceae bacterium
AATCCAAATTTGCATCGGGCTCGACGATCACGGCATTGTTGCCACCTAGCTCAAGCAAACTTTTCCCGAACCGATGTGCAACAACACCAGCGACCTGCTGACCCACGCGACAAGATCCGGTGAAACTAATCAGTGGCAAATTGCGATCGGCAACCATCGTCGTCGCGATGTCTTCATTTGCTCCGATGACCAAATTAAAGATTCCCGAAACGCCATGATCGGCCATTACTTGATTACAAATGTGCTGTACAGCGATCGCGACTAATGGCGTTTGTGGCGAAGGCTTCCAAATCATCGTATCACCGCAAATCGCCGCCACTGCAGCATTCCATGACCACACCGCAACCGGAAAATTGAAGGCGCTGATGATTCCGATTGGGCCAAGCGGATGATATTGCTCGTACATGCGGTGATCGGGACGCTCGGAATGCATCGTATTTCCATAAAGTTGCCGGGATTGCCCGACGGCGAAGTCGCAGATGTCGATCATCTCCTGTACTTCACCAATCCCTTCGGCTCGGATTTTGCCCATCTCCAAAGTCACCAATTCCCCTAGTGGCTCCTGTAGTTCCTCGAGTCGATTGCCCAGATCCTTTACAAGTTGCCCTCGTTTGGGAGCAGGAACACAACGCCAGAACTTAAACGCCTTTACTGCTTGTTGAACGACGCCATAATAAGATTCAACAGTCGCCAAGCGAACTTGGGCAATAGCTTTTCCCGTCGTCGGAGAATAGGAAACCAAATCGGTGCCCTTGGGATCACTGATCCACGCACCCGGCCCAGTACAAGCCCCTGGGTTTTGCGATTGAATGTTTAACTTGTCCAGTAGTTCGCGCGTTTTCATATTAAGCTCTTCAAAATGAGATGGATCGCTTGAACGATTCGTAGAAACGGTTCTCATGATTGTAGGCAATAAAAATCCTAAGCAAACTCGACGAGACGTGCGATTCTATCCAACTGCTGTTAATTCCTGAGGCCGATTTCGGATGAACGTCTCTGCATTACAACAGTCAGTCTTGTTCCAAAAAATTGCAGCCCAATTCGAAGGTGATTTTTGCCTGGACGAACCGACGCGAAAAATATACGCGACGGACGCTTCCGTCTATCAAGAAATTCCCAAAGCTGTCGCGATCCCAAAATCCGAAGCCGATATCGAGCTAGTCATCCAACTCGCGAATCAAACCGGCATTGGGATCATTCCACGTACAGCCGGAACATCCCTAGCCGGACAAGTTGTCGGCGGGGGAATAGTTCTCGATCTTTCTCGTCACTTTACAAAAATCCTCGAGATCAACTCGATCGAAAAATGGGTACGCGTCCAGCCCGGCGTCATCCGTAACGAACTCAATGCCGCATTGGAAGCTTTCGACCTAGTCTTTGGCCCCGAAACTTCGACGGGCAACCGAGCCATGATGGGCGGGATGCTTGGCAACAATTCGTGTGGTTCCAATTCGATCGTCTACGGTTCCATACGCGATCATACTCTCGAAGTGACCGGGTTCTTGAGCGATGGTAGCCTCGCTACTTTTGGGGAACTACCCGCAGCCGAACTTACAAGGTTCTCCAACAACCCCACAACACTCGAGCAATCGATCTACGCGGGTCTTCACGAAATCTTTTCATCGGAGAGTAATCGCCAAGAAATCCACCGAGGCTTTCCAAAAGCGACTGTCAGTCGACGTAATACGGGTTACGCTCTGGATGCCATGGTCGCTTGCCAACCATACAACCCGAGCGGCCCGCCTTTCAACTTATGCAAACTAATAGCAGGCAGCGAAGGCACGTTATTCCTTGCGACCGAAATCAAATTGCGATGTCACACATTGCCTCCAACAGTGGCTGGCTTACTGTGCGTTCATTTTAAAACCGTGGACCAAGCTTTACGTGCGAGCCTGGTTGCAATGCGTTACTCGCCGTTTGCGTGCGAACTGATCGATCGACTAATTCTCGAAGGCGCTGCACGGAATATTAGCCAAAGAAAAAACCTCGGTTTCGTATCGGGTGATCCCGGTGCGATCTTGGTCATCGAAATTCGCGCTAATCATCAAGCCGAAGTGCTTGAGACCGCGTCGCAAATCCAGTCCGAATTGGAATCGAATAATCTGGGCTACCACTTTCCCGTGTTGTTCGAGCCCGAAACGAAAAAAGTTTGGGAACTGCGGAAAGCAGGCTTGGGAGTTGTCTCTAACGTGCCGGGTGATGCCAAGCCATGCACTGTTATCGAGGACACCGCAGTTGCGCTCGAAGACTTGCCTGCCTATATCTCGGAGATGCACCAACTGCTCAGCGGGAAATATGGACTCGATTGCGTTCACTACGCGCATGCAGGTGCCGGAGAAATTCACTTGCGGCCGGTTCTCAATCTAAAGACCGAATCCGGCAGGAAGCTATTCCGACAAGTCGCAACGGATGTCGCTTCGCTAGTAAAGAAATTGAATGTATCGCTCAGCGGCGAACACGGCTACTGACGATTGCGGGGCGAATTCCTGCGAGAAATGATCGGTCCCACAAATTACGAACTATGCCGCAAAGTTAAAGAGTTATGGGATCCCCAAAACATCTTCAACCCAGGAAAAATCGTCAATGCTCCGCCGATGGATCAAGACCTCCGCTTTCCGATAGGTAAGTTGATCCCCAACGTGGACACGGTTTTTGATTTTTCCGAAACCCAGGGATTACTAGGGGCCGCTGAAATGTGCAGTGGGTCGGGCGATTGTCGGAAAACACACTTGGCAGGCGGCACAATGTGCCCGAGCTATATGGCAACTCGAAATGAATATGACTCAACTCGAGCCCGAGCAAATCTTTTACGGCAGGCCTTAGTTAGTCCCTCCAACGTTCAATGGCCCCTGGACAACCAGGAAGTCAAGAAAATTCTCGATTTGTGTTTGTCGTGCAAGGCATGCAAGAGCGAATGCCCAAGCAACGTGGACATGGCCAAAATAAAAGCGGAAGTCACCCAAGCTCACTATGATCGACATGGTGTTCCGTTGCGGGCTCGACTCATTGCTAACTACGCTCGATTGAATCGGTGGATGTCGGTGGCTCCCTCATTCTACAACTGGGCAGCGAGTAATCCTGTTACATCGCGTTGGATCAAGTCGTTTTGCGGATTCCATCCCGAACGCTCCCTGCCAAAACTAGCTTCGCAAACCTTGAGCAATTGGCTGCGAAAACACTCGCCTACTCCCCATGCTGGCTCGGTTGGCGATGTCACTCTTTTTTGCGATGAATTTACAAATTACAACGATTTCGAAGCCGGACGCGCCACGATCGAATTGCTCGAAAACCTCGGCTACCGAGTGCATTTTGTAAAACACGACGAAAGCGGACGAGCCGCTATTTCCAAAGGCTTGTTACGGAAAGCTCGTTCGATTGCCGAACGTAATGTTGCGGCATTAGCTGATAAGATTTCGGACCGTAACCCGCTAATTGGAATTGAACCATCCGCAATTCTGACATTTCGCGATGAGTATGTTTCGCTTCTGCGCGGTGCGCAGGCAACTATAGCAAAACATTTAGCCGTCAATTGTTTGCTTCTCGATGAATTCATTTCGCAACAAGCATCCCAAGGCAATATCCGACCGACTCAGTTCACCGATCAAAGGAAAGTCATTCGGTTGCATGGGCATTGTCATCAGAAAGCCATCGCGTCACTGGCCCCCACAGTACAAATGCTGCAGCTACCAAAAAATTATAGGGTTCGTTTGATTCCATCGGGTTGCTGCGGGATGGCAGGTTCGTTCGGTTATGAGCGTGAGCATTACGAAACAGCGAATCGTATCGGCGAACTTGTTCTGATGCCGACCATTCGAGCAGAACCACAAGAGAATCTGATTGCCGCAGCAGGCACCAGTTGTCGCCATCAAATTCTCGATGCGACAGGACGACTCGCTTTGCATCCCGCACAAATTCTTCGCAACGCCCTGCTGCCCGCATCCTGAATTTGGAAAAACAATTTCATACGACCTACCAAGTCATGGCAGTTCGATTTTTGTGAACCCACTCTCGCCATATTTCCCATTTCGTAGATCATCTGCATTTCTACCTACACCCGCGGGCCTTGCTACCCTTTCGCCGTACAAACGATACGTTGCACAAAATGCGTTTTGTTCTTCTCTTCGCTGTAACCGGCACAAACAAAAATTGACATTCCCCCCACTCTCGAAGTCCAAACTGGATTTTCATCAGGTTACCGTGCAAAACCAGAAAAAACCGAGGCACGAGCAACGGGAAAACCAACGTTTTGGTTAACAAATTACAAATTTCGTTTTTCCTAATCCGGTTAGAAATTGCACGCTCGGCACCTCATTAAAACCTAGGATTCACTGCGTTTACCGGTCCGAATCCCACACCCCGAGTTGTTAATTTAAGACCAGAAATGATGCGCTTATCTAAAACAAGCTTCTGCCCGATCTATCGTCTGCTGACGGAACCGATCCGCCGTCATTTAACGCGGCAGTTTCGTAAAAACAACTCGTGGCCGGGAGCAGTCCTTTTCTACCATCGCGTTGCAGACAACGACTTGACGGATTGGACGATCACTACCTCGGGATTCGAAGAGCAACTGGATTGGCTTAGTCGATCTGCGAAAATCGTTTCACTCAGCCAAATTCAGTCCGGGCAAAAAGTCGGACGACGCGACGACCTCGAAGTGGCCCTTACGTTTGATGATGGCTACCTTGAGTCGTTTCAAAACGCGATTCCGCTATTAACCAAACGTAATATGCCTTGCACTTTTTTCGTTTCAACTGGCTTCGCAGAATCGGGACGTCCCTTCCCTCATGATGTCGAAAAAAATCAAAATCATGCGCCGGTCACTATCGAAATGGTCCAGTCAATCGCGCAACAAGGTATCGAGATCGGTTGCCATACAGTTACACATTTAGATTTGGGACAGACGTACGACCGCCGACGACTACTTTTCGAAATTCGCGACAGCCGACACAAATTGCAAGATTGGTCCGGGCAAGAAGTGCGGTTCTTCTCCTTTCCCTACGGCATGCAATGGAATATGTCGCAGGCCGCCATCGACACAATTTATGAGGCTGGCTTCGATGGTTTTGTTTCCGCATATGGAGCATGGAATAAGATTGGAAGCGATCATTTTCACATTCGCCGTATTCATGCGTTTCGAGGCATCTGCCACCTCCAAAACTGGTTGACTCTCGATCCTCGCAAAATCTATTGGGAACCAGCGTTTCCCTTTGTAGATCCAACGTCCAATCCGGCACTCAACCAGCCACAGCCCGCCAGCCCAATACCGATCTGTGTGCCTGGCAATCAAGCCGGATTGAACTCTCAGTCTGAGTCGTTGGTATGATGACCGCGATAGGATCCGCACCTTCCGTCGGCTCGATCCACAAGCACATCCCGGAATTAGATGGAGTACGCGGTGTAGCAATATTGCTTGTGACAATCTATCGCTTTGCAGTTGAATTGCCGCACTCAACTTCCTTAGGGGCATTATTCCAGTCCGTTTTGAAATTCGGCGAGCGAGGAGTCGAGCTGTTCTTTGTTCTATCGGGATTTCTGATAACGGGAATCTTGTCTGACACTCGCAGTTCCTCGCACTATTTTTCAAACTTCTACATCCGTCGCGCTTTGCGAATACTACCGCTTTACTATCTCGCTTTGATTTTGTTTCTATTCATTCTTCCGCGATTGGTTACCGACGCCACGGCCTTTGATCCAGCCATTCGCAACCAGTTTTTTCTTTGGACCTACCTAAATAACGTTCAGATGGCAATCACCAACAGTTGGGGTTTTGGCCGTATGAACCATTTTTGGTCACTTGCTATCGAAGAGCATTTCTATCTGGTCTGGCCATTCGTAATATACTGCTGCACGCCCAAAATAGCTTTTCGCACTTGCCTTGGCTTGGCGGTTGCATCGGGTCTCAGTCGTATTTTGGTTCGCCAATATTACGATGTTTCCGTCGCAGCCGACGTTCTGACAATTTTTCGACTCGAAGGGCTATGCTTAGGTGCCGCATTAGCCCTTTGGCTTCGATTCCCCGATCGTCAAGAAATATCACGCCGCAAGGTAGTCTCCGTGGCGTTGACGATGATCACAATCTCAATCTTGATCTCGATCGTAGGCAGATCTATTCCCAGTGTTGGACACAGTACCTGGGCTGTCATATTTGCCGGCCTGATGATGCTGG
>JANMNK010000886.1:0-2002 GCA_031373875.1 Pirellulaceae bacterium
ACGCTTTAGTTGCCGGCGGCAGGTTTAATTTCTTGCAAAGTCGCGCGATGGAATTTGTAGCGGCAGTCGTATGCACCCAGAAAGATTCGGTTCTGGTCGGGCGTCATCCAGTAATCGGACAAACTCAGTTGCTTCGGTTCACCGCGCCAGTTGATAATGACGTTTCCATCGACGGAAACGCGAACTCCGGACTTGCGTACGGTACAAAGGATTTGCGACAACCGATTCTTCTCGAAAACTTTTTCGTTGTTCGTTGTTGCATTGCCGACATTCTGCCCGTCGATATTTTCTATTGCATTAAAAATGTTGCCGTCGACATTGTAATTTAGTAGGACCAGAAACCGATTCTTGTCGATCTTTTGGCCAAGTATCAATCCGTTCGGGTTGTCGAGCGGTTGGGCAATTACGTTCAATCGATATTCATCAAAGAGCTTTGTGGCCAACTCGATGCGAGCGCCAAACTGTTTTGGTGAAGTCAATTGATGATCGTTGTATTGCCAGTCCCCTGCCACAGCCAAAGATTGAACGTCAATCGCTTTCAGAAGGTCTATTTCCGACCCCAGCACGATCGGCTCTTCACCCGACTCTTTCGCTTCGCCAACTTGAGGAGTCGCGATTTTATTCGCCAAGTCGCCAAACCGTTGCTTCGGCAGAACGGTCTCATTGGCATCGTTGCGAACCTGAAAATAGCCCCACAACGCGGCTTGCTGGCCATCTGCCGATTTTGCGATGACGCGATAACTGACCGGTGTCGGTCGATCGAATTGGCCGATCTTAATCAACGCAGGCGGCGCGGTTTCAGGGTTCAACGGATTCGTTGCGATGCTTGTCCACGGTCCGTACAAATCTGTCTGAATGCGGACGTCGAGGCTGCCGAGTTGGATGTCGGAAGGCCAGTCAAATTTGAGTTGCACGATCTCGTTTGGTTTTGGAACAAGCGGTTCTGGCAAAGCACGTAGCTTGGAAAATAGAGATTCCTTCTCTGACTCCTTAGGTGCTTTCCAACCGATGCGTTTCTTTTGAATCGGGTCGATGTAGGACTCATTAATCCATCCGCCATACTGACCGTGGCTCATGACAGACGAGTTGGCTTCGTCCGTGTGTGGCAAACCGATTGTGTGGCCAACGCCCTCATGGTACACGACGCAATCGCTGCCCGAGGACGGAACTCGCCATCCATCGGCGCTGACAAGTCCCCAGCCTTTGCCGAGATTGTCCAAGTACACTGCTCGCGCGCCGCCTGATTCGGCACCAGGGAAATGGCGGCCTTGATTGTAATTGCCTTCGAATACCAACTCGTCGCCTTTTGGCCGGACGCGATAAAAATCATCAAGCGGCTTCCAGTTGATTTCGCTCAAGACCAACAAAATCGGAAACGCACCGTTGGCAGGCCGACCGAATTGCAACCCACGATCCACTGCTTCGAGAGTTCTGAAAAAAATAAAATTCGCATCTCCCGCTCGCAACTGCTGGGTATTCAATTTTGTGCGAAAGGGTTCGGCGCTCACTTTGGTAACTAGTTTTGACTGGCCGTGAAACTCTCGGTCGTGAAATTGTTCGATGCGTTTGCAATAATACGCAACGCGATCTTGCCAATCCGACAGTGCTTCGCGATCGTTGGGAAGGAAATATACGACCGTCACTTCGATGACTTCCGTCGAGTATTTACCGTCCCATGTAGTCGTCTGACCATGAGAGATTTGGGTCGGAAGGAAAAGAATCCAAGCGATGGAGCAAAGAAAAACTTGCAAGCACTCGATGGGGCGGATTGGAAACATGAGCGATCCGAATTGCAAACGAGTTAAGAGTTCACAGCATTAATGAGAGTCTGATTTTAGCAGTCGTGAACAAAGTTGTGTGAAACGAAGACTGTTCCCAAAATGGCTTGTTAAATCCAAATTCAAAGCATGGCAGCGTGATCGGGACTGACAGTTTGTGCGGATCGCTGGACGTCGAAGAAACGGATGGAGTCAGAAATACAGGCTTATTGCTACTTTACAAT
>JANMNK010000923.1:0-30653 GCA_031373875.1 Pirellulaceae bacterium
TCGCTTGTGGGACGAACTGCATTATGTCAGTCACGACGCTGTCGCGTTGGTCGATGCATTTGAACAGTTGATGCAATACGCAACCCAAGACGCCGACCCAACAGTTTTCGCACCGCTGCGAAAACCGATTCAAGATCGCGCCGCGGCATTCAAAGAACGACTTGTGACAACCGAGCCGGCGCACATTGATGCCTTGGTCGATTTTGCGTCCCGAGCTTTCCGCCGACCGCTTTCTGATGCAGAAAAAACCGAGTTGCGAAAGCTATATCAACGACTTCGCAGCCAAGAAATGCCGCACGAAGAAGCGTTTCGATTGACACTGGCTCGCATCTTTGTCGCGCCTGCATTTCTGTACCGCTTGGAACAGCCGCAGGACGCTGACAAAGCAACACCTGTTTCCGATTGGGAACTCGCTAGTCGGTTGAGCTATTTCCTGTGGTCCTCGATGCCGGACGGCCAATTGATGCAACTGGCCGCTCAAGGTCGATTGCACGAGCGCGATGTTTTGCTTGAGCAGATGCATCGCATGGTTCGCGATCCGCGCTCGCGTCGCTTGGCCACAGAGTTTGCTTGCCAGTGGGCTCACATTTATGATTTTGATCAGCTTAACGAAAAGAGCGAAACGCACTTCCCAAATTTTGTTTCTTTGCGTTCCGACATGTACGAAGAATCCATTCGGTTCTTTGCGAGCCTATTTCAAAACAACGAATCGGTGCTCGATTTACTGGACGCCAAGCACACGTTTCTCAACGAACCGCTGGCCAAGTATTACGGCATTCCCAACGTAACGGGCAACGAGTGGCGACGTGTCGAGAATGTGCGGCAGTATTCTCGTGGCGGAATTTTGACGCTAGCCTCAACGTTGGCCAAGCAATCCGGCGCGTCACGAACCAGCCCGATTTTGCGTGGAAACTGGATTTGCGAAGTGTTGCTCGGTGACAAGCTTCCCAAGCCTCCGAAGAATGTACCGGTATTGCCTGAAACGCCCCCAGATGGCTTGACCGAACGCCAACTGATCGAGAAACATACGTCCGATCCTGCATGTGCCAAGTGCCATGCTCGCATCGATCCACTCGGATTTTCGCTTGAGAATTTCGACGCAATCGGTGGCTTCCGCGACAAGAGCAACAATTTACCTATCAATGCAAAAACGGTCTTGAAGGACGGAACAAATCTTGATGGCGTCGACGGATTGCGACAGTATCTAATGACCCAACGACGAGATGATTTCCTTCGGCAGTTTTGCAAAAAGTTGCTTGGATATTCGCTCGCGCGTTCCGTACAATTGTCAGATGAACCTTTGCTGGAAAAGATGCAAGACGAGCTTGCCAAGAACGATTACCGGATTGGGACGCTTTTGGAAACGATCGTCACCAGCGACCAGTTCCTCAAAATCCGCGGCTCCCGAGTTCAATAACCCACCCGCATTTCGATCTCTCATCCGAAAGGACGAACCATGAACGATTTTTCACGACGAGTTTTCCTGCGAGGCGCGGGCGTATCGATAGCGTTGCCTTGGATGGAATCGCTGCGCGTGTGGGGCGACCAACCGGCGGCGAATGCTGCTAGTCCAGCTAGCGAAGCTCCCGTTCGAATGGCGGTACTCTTTTCGGGAAACGGTTTTCACGGTCGCGAGTGGTGGGCCAAGGGCGAGGGATCGCAGATGGAGCTTGGCCAAGTCCTCGCACCGCTTAACGACTTTCGTGAGAAGATGCTCTTTATCAAAGGGCTCTACAACGCAGAAGCGCAAAAGGGAAACATCCATAGCTCGCAAACGGGAAACTTGCTGTCCGGCGCACCGCTCGCTTCGGGTGGAGAGATCCGATCTGGTACGAGCGTCGATCAAGTGCTTGCCAAAACGTACGGAGCTTCTTCGAAGGTGTCGAGCCTCGTGCTTGGCTGCGAGCCGCCCAACCCGTCGGTCCACAAGAACTATTCGATGCTCTACAGCTCGCACATTTCGTGGAGTTCTCCAACGACGCCGACGCCGCTCGAATTGTATCCGGCATTGGCATTTGATCGATTGTTTAAGGACGAAGTTCAAAAAGGCGACAAGAGCGTTCTAGATGCGGTGATAGAAGACGCATCGGACATCCGCCGAAAAATCAGCCAAGCGGACCAACAGAAGCTGGACGAGTACCTCGACTCGGTGCGCGATGTAGAAATGCGAATCGAGCGAGCCGGCAAACGCGGAGAATTACAAGGCTGGAAGCCAACGCTCGACAAGCCCAACATCCCACGCCCAAAGGACGGAATTCCTCAAGACATTGCCGAGCACATGCGGCTGATGTGCGATATTCTGGTGCTGGGCTTCCAAACTGATACGACGCGAATCAGCACTCTGAAGCTGAACAATGACCATTCGTCGCTACGATTCCCCAACCTGGGCGTCGATTACATGATTCATCACTTGTTGTCCCACTCCGATACAGCCGATTGGCTCAAGGTGAATCAGTTCTTCATTGAACAGTTGGCTTACATCGCACGCAAGCTGGATACGATTCAAGAGGGCGAGCGAACGGCGCTCGACAACAGCATGATCATGTACTGCTCGAGTATGATGACCGGCAGCCACGACAACTCGCAATTGCCCGTCGTCATGGTCGGTCGCGGCGGTGGCCAGATTCAAACCGGACGCATCCTCGATTACCGCGAATCCCCCAACCGCCAAATGTGCCGCTTGTACATGTCCATGATGCAAAAGATGAACCTCCCCCTAAAACCATTCGGCGACGCCACCGAAGCGCTCCCGGAAGTTTAACAGTTCACTCTCGTAGACCAAACCCAAGTTGCTAGCGATAAGTTGCCTGAGACAAGCACCGGTCAACTTTTTCGAGTGTTCGGACCTTGCGTCCGACGCTCGTTTTGGCGTCCTAAAACAAGTTGCCCCTTCCCAACGTACCCAAATCCTGATTGCTTGATTTCTCGCTCGACTCACAAACCCGAAAAATGATGATTTGTGCGGCAACTTATTTGCCTAACTTATTCTTTGGCAAAAGCAGCTACTTCTTTTTTAAGGATTTTCGCCCAGCCTTTCGATTGCTTTTGAAGGAAATTTGAAAAGGTTTGCCCTGGTTGCAACTCTCCTCGTAACTCCAAGTAATGCTTCAATTGATCGATAGATAGTTCACTCCATAGCTTTGCCGTTGCGAGTCGCATCGGAGCCAATACGGCATCGGAAATTGTGTCAGATTTAGAAATCTTTTCGGGAACAGGTATTTTTGAAATCGTATGCGACAGGTCATTCGTGCGCTTTCTCAATTGCTGTCGTTTCGGTTCCTCGATACTCAACGACTTTGCTACGATGGAATGCCAAAGGCCAAAGTCGTTTGCCGTTTTCAAAAAATCGGCAGCTAACGAGTCTATTTCTTCGGGGTCAAAAATGTCTACGATTTTTGATGCGTATTTTTCTTCTGATTGTTCGTAGAGTTCGACTGCCTTTTGAATCACTACGTCATCGTTCTCATTCGATTGCTTGGGATTGTCAGCCTCGTTTCTCGTCAACTCATTCAGAATCTTCCAATGGGTATCGGAGGTTTCCTTTGTCAACTTAATGAACTCTGACTGTGCTGGTTTGGACAGCTTGTTGAACCAATCCCGCTTCTTGACTTGCTCAACGCTAATGGACAATGCAACGCTTGGATTGAAAAAAAGAAAACGCGAAAACCGTTCAGACAGATTCAAATTCTGTTCGCTTTCACGCAAGACGTCTTTCGCGCTGAGTTCGACGATGTCGCCAATGGTCGAAGTATCCTGCCCTGCGCCTTCACGCGAATTGTCCTGCCCGAAAATTTGAATTTGCAAAATTGACAAAACAAGGACTAACCAGAAACTCTTCATCAACTTGCTCCCTATTTGGTGGCCTTTACGAATTCCATGAACTCAAGACTTCAAAGAGTTCTATATTACCGTAGAGCATAACCTGACCACGAACTGGGTACGAAAAAAATGAAAAACCGATAGTCCATCCGCCGTTCAAACTAGGCATTGTGGTCTGCCTTTTCACGCTTACCGTTCCATTCCAATTGAGCCAGCCTAACTCTCCGCTGCGAACTAACTGCCCAATGTGCCAGTGAGGCGGTGCCCAAAACTCAAGTTCTTGAAAATTGCTCTGCACATCTTGACCGACGAGCGTAAAGGCATCGCGCCAACTTTCAAAATGCGTCACGATTGCGACTGGCAGGCTCCAAGAACCGCCAACCTTAAAGGCCCCATAATCGCCGACTATGTAGGCGAATTCATAAAGTTGATCTGAGTGGTCTGCAACGGCGATTGTTTCGACTCGATAACTTATAGACGGAATTGGCTCAACATCGTGGAGAATGTAAGTAGCGCCGATTGACGGACTGCTTGGTGTCGCAATTCCACCGCCATTTTCACTCGATTCACCTGCTGTTTGAGCGAGTATGATATTGGACGGAACGACCCAAAACGGGAGTACAAGTGAAAGAGATATTATCAATGGAAAAAAACTCAGGTTGATCATGGCGGAAGCCTCAATAAATGTTCTTAAAAAAAGTGTTCTAACGAATATTGTCAAAATACTCGTGTCAAACCAGATTTGGTAGGTGGAGGGGTTGTTTATCAGGGACATTTCCTATAATTTTTTGCGTCGGCCTAACAGCGTCTCTCGCATTCAAATTGTTGCGTTTTCAGACCAATCCACTGCAAGCTGTTCTAAAATCAAGAGTCGAAGCGTGCCGTTGGGTTGGCGTCTACCCCCTACACACCCTTGCACCGATCAATCTTCGCCGGCTCATGTCCAGTTAGCATCCGCATGGCCTGCTCCTAGCCGCCGCAAATCGCGATGCTAAGCTCCTGACGGCATTCGCTCCATGGTGCAAAAAACTCTCCCTAAAACAATTCGGCGACGCAACCGAAGCGCTCCCGGAAGTTTAACAGTTCACTCTAAACACGCCGGAGACAAGCTTCGGACAACTTCAGCGCTTGCGAACGACCTTCTTTTTCAAATCGACTTATCAACAGACAGCAGCATCGGCAGAATCCAAAGATTGCCGAGCAAGCCGCCTAGCATGGTGAGGGCGGCGGTGGTTCCGAAGACGACGGTCGGGAGAAAACTGCTCGTGGTCAGCGAACCAAAGCCGAGAACGAGTGCGATCGTTGAAATCAACATGGCGGTACCGACGGTCGACTGGCGAGCGTACTGCGCTTCGAGCTAGTCAAGTAAAGTAATGATATCCGTTGTGTCTGCTGGAGTTGCTTCAACGAGGGTGAGAGAATTCCCGACTCGATGCCACTTTTCCCTAAGCAGTCCACCACAAACAGATAGGACGCTACCTGCGCTAAATCGTGGAGATACCGAAACCATTAATGTTTGTACTCCATTTACCTCCTCGTCGCTATCAATACACACATTCCAACCAATGTGCCTCCAGGAAGGATTGCTCGTTTTGAGATTACGATAGAAATAATCTCTTCCCGACTGTGGTGTATTCGCGAATAGGCCCGCAAGTGCCGTGTCTGGATGGAATAGTACCGTATCACCACTTAGGTATACCAAATCCGTAGTAAACGGCGGTAGTGGTTCAACAAGTTCATCAGGATCCAAAGGATAGCCATCAATTTTATATTCAACAGGCGGATCGTTCGAACTCATAAACGGAGTGTCGTTTGACGGATTCTCGCCGGGGCTTTGCGCGACCAGTCTCGCAATCGCCAGAAGACCGATGCCACTTAGGACGAAAGCAAACGCAAATCTGGCCTTCATATTTCTCTCCAAAATTAAACTCTAACTGGATCAACTACTAGCCGCCAATGTGCATCAGAAACTCTCTGCCTACCCAATTTTACAGAACCAAGATTGATGGTCTGCCAATTCTCGCAAGCATCCTTGTACTTAAGTCTTAGTGCTTGAGTCAATCCCGCGCAGTTCGTGTCGACACGACGCGATTTCCTTCGAATAGTATTGAAAGGCTTGTACGGTTCGAAGTCACTCATCAACGTATTCGATTGTACCCAATTGGATTCGCTGAAGCCGGCAAAACAAGTTACCGGAAGCAAGCTTCGGTCCAATGTTTGCGGGAAACGTACGGCATGCGGTTTCAAGGCGACTTTCTGGCAGACAAAAACATCGGCAGGATCCAAAGGTTGCCGAGCAAGCCACCTAGCATGGTGAGGGCGGCGGTGGTTCCGAAGACGACGGTCGGGAGAAAACTGCTCGTGGCCAGCGAACCAAAGCCGAGAACCAGGGCGAATGTCGAGATCAACATGGCGATACCGACGTCCGACTGGCAAGCTTGCAAAGCTTCCCGCTGCGTTCTACCGGCAGCCAGTTCACGCTTGTAGCGAATCAAGTAGTGCAGAGACGAATCAACTGATAACCCGACGGAAACCGCCGCGATCAGGGCACCGCCCAAATTCATCCGTATGCCCACGAGCCCCATCACGCCCAGCACCACAGCGGCTGGCAATATGTTGGGCAAAAGCGCTGCCAACACACATCGCCAATCGCCGACCGCTAACAAGATCGCTACCGCGATTCCAATACCCGCGACCAAGAAACAAATCCACTGGTCCGATATGACGCTGTCAACAAGCTGGGTCAGCAACACGTAGAAGCCTGTTACTTCTGAGGCAGGCGGTTGGGCCGAAAAGAGCTCGCGCCATGCGGGCGTCTGCGATACCTCCTCGACAGTCGCTCGGACGCGGCTGATCAATGCCGTCTTGCTTTCGGCGTCGACTTGTTCGGGTGATCGGAGCATGATCCGCAGCCAGCGGCTTTGGGTATCATCGTTCGCCTTCGACACGGGCGTCAGCATCGTATCCATCATGGCAGGCATCGCTTGCCGCATGCCGACCAACCGAGCCTCAAGCGGTAATGCAGCAAAAAACGGCGAGGCTTGCGAAGCTGAATCGAGATCGGCCAGGCTTAACACTTTGCTCAGACGTAACGACTTCGAACCGCTATCTGTCGGCACGTCAATGTTTCGAAGCGATTCCTCGAGCAACCGCACTTGCTGAAAATATTCCTTGGTAATCTTTTCCGGAACGGGTAATATAATATCCCAGATACCAGCTCCCCCAAAATTTCGTTCGACCACTTGGTAATGCTTGACCAACTCCGAGTCAGCGTGAAAATTCTTGATGAAGTTCGTTTCAACCCGAATGCGCAGACCACCAATCACCGCTACCGCACACAACAAAGCGACGACGATGATTCCCAGCCAACGATACCCAATCGCTGCGTCCAACATCCAGGACAATCGCCGCTGCAACCAGGCTTCCCCCGGCACTGCGTCGATTCGATGCCAGAAGTTTCCGGCGACGGCTAATCCCGGCACCAGGAGCAGTACTCCTGCCAGTACCACTAGCGACGCTACCGCCATCATCAAACCATAGTCGTGAACAGGTCCCACGTTGGATAGCATCAGCGAACCGAATCCAATCGCATCCGTCACGCAGGCCCATACGATCGGACGAATCAATCCGTTGAGCGAAATAGCAATTGCGTCGATGGGCTGGTGTCCTTTGGCTCGTTCCTTCTGATAACCAGACATCCAGTGAATGGTCGTTGCGACGCCGATGACGGTCACAATCGAAGCAAGCATGGATGACACCATCGTCATCTGCAATTGCATCCAGCCAAGCAGCCCTTGCGTCACGATCAGCGACCATTGCACGACTAGGATGCAAATCAGCGTCCAGCGAATAGACTTGACGCCAATCAACAGCAAACCGGCTAAGATAAGAGTCGCGACCCAACCAAGCCTTCGTCCATCGGCTTCGACCATTTGAAAACCTTCGCGAACCATGACGGGTTCGCCAACAAGGAAAGCTTGTGCCCGCTGATCCGTAGCCGCATTGATCTGATCGACCACTACGTTAAGTTGTGTCAGCGTCGCATCGCGATTTGCCACATCCTGCGGGCTTGGGTCTAACATGCAAGCCGCAGCGATCCATTTTCGATCTTCGGAATGGGTGTAGCCAACGAACAAATCCAACATGGCCTTCGCCAGCGGATCATCTTGCTTGAGAATGGGATGATTCGGCTTGCCGGAAAGCCATGAAATTGGGTTCGCGGACTTGGCCAACATCGCGTCAAGCTGCGAGAGGTCCATTACAGCTTGAACGCCTTCGACCTTTGCTAACTGGTCTCGGATTTTTTGCAGCCGGACTAAGCCGGATCCGTCTTCGGCAAAGGCAGTTTCGTCGCGAAATACAAAAAGGACGACTTCGTTGCCACCAAAAAAACTTTTCAGCCTTTGATAAGCGGCCAAGTTAGGATCATCGGTCGTAAACATCGCCTCGATACTGCGATTGGAAATCAGCCTCGATTGCCCGATCCAGCCAGCAACGCCCAACACGATTGCAATCAGCAGCAATACCATCCGTGACCGTATCAGCCCACCGGCAAAACGTTCCCATCGAGTCGGAGACACGGTGAGTTGATCGACGTTGGAAATATTTGCCATAGGATTTGCGGTGACTTAGGGAATACGTTGTTTTTGCTCGAATGCGAGTGCACTGCCTCGGAACGAAGGCCTCGCATTGTCGCAAAATCACAGTTCACTATATACTGCAAATCAATGACTTGAATCACCGAATGGCTTTGACGATAGAAAACGCACTATGGACCTTGGATTGCGCGACGAAGTGGTATTGATTATTGGCGGCAGCAGTGGCATCGGTCGAGCGGCTGCGGATGTCTTTGCACAGGAGCACGCCAAGATCGTCGTTTGGGATCAAACGCCTCCTCGCGCGAGCGCTGATGTGGACGCAAGTCTTGCGAGCGAAAAATTTCCCTTCGTTTTTCATCAAGTCGACATCACGGATCGGGCGTCTCTCGAAGTGGCTTTTCAGAAGACGCTCAGTGAGTTTGGGCATGTCGATCACATAGCCCACACGGCCGCGATTGGCTCGGGCAAGTTTGGATTTCCTTACACGAACTTGACGCCCGATGATTGGCCTCGTCTATTGCAAGTCAACGTGATGGGGATGGTCAACGTCGCGCACCTGGTTGGCCCGCATTTGCGCGATCGCAAGTCGGGGACCATGACGTTTATCGCGTCTGTTGCCGGCCAGATCGGATCGCAGACCGACCCACCTTACAGCGCCAGCAAAGCCGCCAATATTAATTTTGCGCAGTGCTTGGCCAAGGATCTTGCGCCGCACAATGTTCGGGTCAACATCGTCAATCCCGGCATGGTGAAGACGCCTTTGAATCGAAGCGTATGGCAAGCTTGGTATGATCAGCAACCGGAATCGGAACGCTTGAGTTACGACGAGTGGTCGGAAGAAAAGATACGCAAAGTCGTTCCGCTTCGCCGCTGGCAAACGACCGAGGACATCGCCAACGCCATTGTCTTTCTAGCCAGCCAACGAGCTTCCGGCATCACCGGCCAATGCCTCAACGTCGACGGCGGTTTCGTAATGCATTGGTAAGTGTTTATTGTTAAGTATTCATTGAAGTAGTTCCCGCTTGCCGAGCGGGAACTGTGCTGCCTGAGGATTCGCCAACGCCGTTTGTCGATCAGGGTGAAGAAGTTCTTCCGAAGTTTTTGACGCAATAATGCAACGTCATAGGCAAAGACACTATGTCGCTGATTTGCCATGATCGTTGTTAACCAATAGTGCGCTTTGGTTAGTAACGCTGTTCCTGCCCGGCAGGCAGGAACTACTTTTATAACTACAGATTGATTCCGGCGGTGTGGCCGGTGCTCCAGGCGCATTGGAAATTGTAGCCGCCGATGGGGCCGTCGAGGTCGAGGATTTCTCCAGCGAAAAATAGTCCGGGTACGAGCCGACTTTGCATGTCCTGAAAGTTGACTTCGGATAACGTCACGCCACCGGCGGTCACCTCGGCCTTGGGATAACCGCGTGTTCCGTGAATCGGCACTCGCAGGGTCTTCAAATTTTGCAACAAAGCATGGCGATGCTTTTTCGATAGCTCGGCAAGCTTGACTTCACTGGCAATCCCCGACTGAAAAAGCACTGCTGCGGCGATACGTTTGGGAATGATTTCTGCCAAGCGTGTGCCGATCGTTCGTGCACCCTGAGATGCGGATTCCGCCAACCATGCTTCGAGTTGAGGTGATGATCGTTCGGGTAACAAATCAATCAACAAATCCGTATTCGCGAATTCCGATAAGTCCGAAACGCAACGTGAAACGTTCATGGCCGTTGGTCCGCTGAATCCAAAATGCGTCCATAACAAACCGCCTTGAGAACTATCGCGTTCGATCGACTTGGCTTGCTGCCGATTGGGCACTGCGGTCACACGAGCGTTATCCAGCGTCAACCCGGAAAGCTCTTGCACCCACGCGGCATTGGATAGCAGAGGGGTCAATGCTGGTCGCGTCGGGGTAACGACATGTCCAAAATTGCGAGCCCAAGCGTATCCGTCGCCGGTCGTTCCGCATCCGCTAAAGCTTAGTCCTCCCGAGGTGATCAAGAGATGTTCACAATGGAAAGTTGCTTCGGCGGTTGTAACGTCAAAGCCGGGATTGCTCGCCGATTGCTTGGCATCCAAGACAGCTTGGCCGGTTGCAACCACACCACCGTGACGTGACAAACGATTGACCAAAGCATCGCGAACATCGAGCGCTCGATCGCTGAGAGGAAATATCTTGCCGGTATCCTCGACCTTGGTCGCAACGCCTTCGGACTCAAAGATTCGCACGACGTCTTGCGGTGACATACGGCTGAGCGGCGACAGCAGAACTCGACCTTTCTTGCCAAACGCTTCGGCAATTTTGCGCGAGTCGCACGACTGGGTGATGTTACAGCGGGTGCCGCCGGACATCAGGATCTTGACGCCAGCTTTATTGTTTTTCTCCAAAACGAGAACACGCCGACCTCGCTCGGCTGCC
The DNA here is from genome assembly GCA_031373875.1 of Pirellulaceae bacterium. GTDB lineage: Bacteria > Planctomycetota > Planctomycetia > Pirellulales > Pirellulaceae > JANMGV01. Next base: position 10,830 of record JANMNK010000923.1, read on the forward strand.
GTTCCAGCCGCCCACAGACCAGCCGCTCCTCCGCCGATAATGATCGCATCCCAGTTTGTACCGATATTTGAAATCGTGATCACTCCGCACGTAGAAAGAGAATAGCCGGTTTGTTTTTGAAATTCTGTGAATCTGTCAGTTTACATCAAGTTCGTAACTCTTGCCCCAAGAACTGGTTTATTCAACGGCGTGTCGATGCGTTCGCTTGTGTTATAATCGAAATTCCGATTGGTCGAGAATTATATGGTTCATCGTGAGGTGCAAAGCATGCGGCGGATTATTGGTTTGGCGTTGATGGCGTTGGCGTTGGTTCGAATTTCGCCCGTCGTGGCTCAGGAGAAGACCGACGAGCCGATAACGAAATTCTTTGAGCCGCGTGAGTACATCGTCAAGGACGTAGGCACGCTCAAATATCGGCTTCTCAAGCCAGTCGACTACAACCCGAATCATACTTACCCGCTCGTGATATTTTTGCACGGTGCAGGTGAACGCGGTGACGACAATATTGCACAGTTGAAGCACGGCATGAACGATTTTCTAGAGCCAGAGCGCCGCAAGAAATATCCTTGTTACGTTTTGGCACCGCAATGCCCCAATGGCAAGAAATGGGTCGAAGTCAATTGGTCGGCTGAGTCTCACGAGCAGCCTTCGGAGCCGAGCGTGTCGATGCGACTGCTGCACGATCTTGTTTTGGAGATGATCGAGACTGCGAACGTCAACAAGAATCGGGTTTACATTACGGGCTTGTCGATGGGTGGTTACGGAACTTGGGATGCGATAGGCCGCTATCCCAACTTGTTTGCTGCCGCCGTTCCGATTTGTGGTGGTGGCGATCCGGCAACGGTTGACAAATTTACCAAGCTACCGGGTTGGGCGTTCCATGGCGACAATGACACGGCAGTGCCCGTCGAGCGTTCCCGCATGATGATCGAGGCACTCAAGAAAGCCGGCGGGGAACCGAAGTACACCGAGTACCCAGGCGTAGGTCACGATAGCTGGTCTGCAACGTTCGCAAACCCCGAGCTTTATGATTGGTTGTTCACACAGCTTCGTCGCGAAAAAATCGATCCAAAAGACCTTAAGAATTGAAATTCGGGTCCTCGAATCAGGTGGGAAAAAAAATAGGGGCAAAAAAGTAAAGTTACAGACATGATCGGCGGGGCAGATAATCGCGCAGACCAAGTTCAGCTATCGCATTGGTCGGCCCGAAGAAAGTTCATAACATTTCACGGCGAGTCTGGACTATTTCCAACTGGGCTAGCGTCGCTTCTAAAAAATATTCTCCTCGTGCTTGCTCCATACTTATAGCGTTGGATGAGGGTCATGACAGCTGGATTGTTTTTGGAAATGGACCAGTCTTCGTAACAACTGCCATCGGTCCACTCGCAATCATCGGAACCAGCCGAAGCGACCACTTCGATCATGAAATCGTTTTCACGTTCATGGATTTCAAAAACAATCGCTCCCCAGAACCGAATATTACAATGTGCGACAAATCCATTCGCCGCCAAGTACTGATCGCGCTCCGTAGTGAAATCCTTAAGAGTGGCAAGTGTGTCAACCAACTGAGGGTACTTTTGCGCTAAATCCAACGGCATTCCTACTTTATGCTTAGTTCCTCGTGACTGTCCGCCATCGTCGATTGCATCATCCGGTGGATAGCGATCAAACAGGAAGAATTCCGTATCAAGCTCATTCTCGTTAGCCGCGCCCAATTGGTCTCCTGGCGACACTACATTTTGTGATACCAGCGTCTTAGCAGTTGAACGCTCGTCTTGGAGTTTCTCTTTTGACTCGATATTTGAGGACGCTGTTGTTTGCGAGTCAGGTGCTCCATCGTCTCTTGAACATGCGGAAAAGACACACGCAACAATACAAAACAAAGCAGTATTGGCAACTTTACAAGACTGGACCATGATTTTCTCCAAATCTCAGCGGGATGTATCTTCTTCTAATTCATCTTCAATGACGTTCGACTCAACGCCACCGACAAACGGACGTATTTCAATGACTTTCTGACCGTTTCTTGTTCGGATGATCCACCGTAGTTCAACTATTTTCGTTCTCAATTTCCAAGTTTTAGCGGCATCTCCGTCACATGGAACTCCCTTGATGCGATAACAATGTGGCACGGTTCCAATGACCGTTCCGTCGGGTTCGTTCTGAATTTCTTGAAAATCTTCAGACCACTGGATATCTGTTAGTGTCGGGGGATTCCATCGCCATGTCCCACCTGCATAGAGACCATGACTGCCATCCTCCATGTAATTCGTTGTATTCGCAACTTGCGGGCATTTGGGAAAACCTCTGACTTTCGCATGGTTAAACCAATCTTTTTGAAGCACCCACTTTAACGTCTTGTTTGGTCGGAAACGCCAATTTTCGCGAACACATGCAACTGTGCATGGCCCTATGTCTTCAATCACACCTTGGCTGTTCTTATACTTGAATGTCACCGTTTTTGGCGACACGTACCACGTTCGGTTTTGTACCTGTTGCACATTTGTTGGCTGAGCCTCTAGGCGATATCTGTTGGGCGGCCGGAAGTCTACCAAATAACTGCTTTTCTCGACTGCATTCGCAGTGTCTTTGACTTCTAGTTTATACAGTTGTTGCCCGATAGAACCTACGCAATCGGGTATCTCTCGGGTATTCCAAACGGCCCCTCGACCTTTGTTGCCACAAAGCGCTTCCCAGTCAAAAACTGGCATGTTTGCGTTTGTTACGGCTTTGAGCTTGATCCTTTTCCCAACCGGTTGATCTTCGGGTAATGGCCCGTCGATGCTGAGCGAAAATGCCGCAGGTATTGTGGGCAAATTGCCTGTTCCGCTTCCCGGTTCCGGCGAAGGCGGTTGCGCGATCACGCAAAAACTAAAAAACACCGATAGCGAGATAGCGAGATAGCGAGATAGCGAGATTTCTTGCAGTCATAAATTTCATACGACACTAAGTCTCCTGCGTGTTTCGACAACCGGTCTATTCACAGAATAATCTACGCCGAACTTTACTGATTTTACCCCCACTAGTCTAAAAAAACAAGTGCTTCAAGATTTTGCCTAACGGAATGAATGGGCTTGTCCTTCGTAAACGATATTCGCTTGAAAAGAATCATCGCAATTCCGGCGTCCCTTTCTGTGGTGGTGGGATCCCCAACGGTTGAGAAATTTGCCAAGCTACCGGTTTGGGCGTTCCATGGCGACAAGGACACAGCAGTACCCGTCGAGCGTTCCCGGATGATGATCGAGGCACTCAAGAAAGCCGGCGGGGAACCAAAGTACACGGAGTACCCAGGCGTAGGTCACGATAGCTGGTCTGCAACGTTCGCAAACCCCGAGCTTTACGATTGGTTGTTCACACAGCTTCGTCGCGAAGAAATCGACTCAAAAGACCTTAAGAATTGAACTTCGGGTCCTCGAATCAGGTCGGGAGAAAATTACGGGTAGAAAAATTAAGTTACAGACATGATCGGCGGGGCAGATAATCGGGCAGACCAAGTTCAGCTATCGCATTGGTCGGCCCGAAGAAAGTTCATAACATGTCACGGCGAGTCTGGACTATTTCCAACTGGGCCGGGGCTATCAACGTCTCGAAAGAACATTGCTCTCTCGGTAGGCCGATATTCATATCGTTGGAGGAGAGTCATGACAGCGGGGTTGTTTTTGGGAATAGACCAGTCTTCGTAACAACTGCCATCGATCCACATGCCACAATCATCGGAACCAGCCGATGCGACCACTTCGATCATGAAATCGTTTTCACGTTCGTGGATCTCGAAAACCCTCGCCATCCAGAACCGTATCGTGCAATGTGCGACAAATCCATTCGCCGCCAAGTACTGATCGCGCTCCGTAGTGAAATTCTTAAGAGTGGCAAGCGTTTCAACCAATTGAGGATACTTTTGCGCTAAATCCAGCGGCATCCCTACTTTATGCATGGTTCCAAACGACTGGCCGCCATCGTCGAATACACCATCCGGCGCATAGCGTTCGACAAGGAAGAATTCCGTATCAAGCTGGTTCTCGATAGCCGCGATTAATTGATCTTCAGGCGATATTACATTTTGCGAAACCAACGTCGCAGCAGGTGAACGCGTATCCTGGAGTTTCTCTTTTGACTCGGGATTTGGGGACGCTGTTGCCTGCGAGATGGATTTTACTTCGTCTCTTGAGCACGCAGAGACCAAAGAAACAACGAAGCAAAACCAGACGAATGCGAGTACTTTGTGTGCGGTACCCATTACTTGGCTCGATCTCTTTGTTCGTTCACCGCCGTCCTTCCAATAATGCTAACTGTGATCCAAACAATAGGCAAGCTTTTGTGCGAATTTCTCGTGCCGTGAACTAATTGGCACGCAAGCGGCCAAAAATTTGTTTGAGCGTGCGAGCGGAATCGGTTCGTAGAAGGCTTGCTCGGTAGATGCGGCCTGCGAAGAACACGACCAATGCAGTCGAAGCCAACAAAAGAATGGCTGCAGCCGGTGGTTGCCAAACGGGAATGGTCTGACCGCTTGCCAATCGCAATATCATCATGAGCGGGGCCGACGGTGGGAAAAAACTGAGTGTTGTCGCTACGATTCCATTCGGATCCCGCAACGCGACGAGCCAAATCATCATGGGCATCATCAAGACCAACCAAATCGGCATCAGCAAACTTTGTGCTTCTTTCAATTCTGAAATCGAGGCGCCCACGGTCAAGAATATCGAGCTAAAAAACAAGACGCCCAGCAGTTGGAATACGATAAACCACGGGATCAAATTCCAAGGCAAGTTTGCGTTCCAGCCGTTTTGATCCACGATTAACCAACCGCCAATTCCATAGATCGCAAAGATCATTAGCGATCCGCAAACGTTGCCGATCAATTTGCCCGCCATCAATTGTGTTGGCGTCACGGACCCAAGCAACACCTCGGCGATGCGTTGGCTTTTCTCCTCCATGCCGCTTTCGAGCATAGGCTGGGCCGCCAAGAAAATGACCATGAACATGAGCATCATCACACCGAAGGGTAGGAATAACGCGACCAACGTATCCCCCGACTTGGCAGCGTTTGCCGATCCATCTTCCTTTGCCGTATAAGGCATTGTCGGATCAACTGCCAGCGGCGCGTTGGCTTTGGCCACTAACTGGGGATCGAGATTGAGTCGCTCGAGGCGAATCGTGTTTACGCGATCTTGTAAGACAGCAGCCATCCATTGCCGAGCACTGCTGAGCATGGCATCTTGGCTTACAAAAGAAATCTTTGCCGGTGTGGTTTGTTCCGCTTCGCTGAGCACGGCCGCGGGAATTTCAACGAATGCGTACAGTGTCCCGCCGCGTATTTCATCGCTCAGCTTGAGACGCGCGGTGTCGTCGAGTTCCGGGGAGTCGGCTGCGATCAGTTCGTAGATATCGGGCTGTTCTTCAAAGCCTCTTCTCTGGTCGCTTCCATTCACAATTTTTTTGGTGTCAGCAGGATTGTTTTCTTTGTTTGCGACCGATGCTTGAATCCACTTGTTGCGAGCGTCGGCAGATGTTTTCAGGCTGTCCAGCAGTTTTCCTGTACCATCCGCGACAACGATGCGCTGGGTCTTGCCGCCGCTGAGTTTGCTGAGCTTAGGCATCAAGAAAAGACCGCCGAACATGAGAATCGGCATCATGATCAGCGTGAACAGGAACGCTTTGGTTGCGACCATCGCAGCGTATTCACGATGGGCGATGACTAATAACTTGCGCATATTGTGACTCGAGGGAACGTGTTGTGTTGATTGATTCTGAGTGGACTATATCGGCCAATTATTCTGTGATGCAATTCATTAGATGCGAGCGATCCGAACAAAAATATCGTGTAGGGACGGTCTCATGGTTTCAAAATGCTCGACATCACCCACTGCGGCGAGGTTTCTAAGGACGGTGGATCGCATGGATTCGGATTTCAATTGCAGGTCGACAAAGCGGCCGGATTGAATTTGGTCATTGACTCCGGGAATGGTTTCGGGCAAAGGAGACCCATCTGCCATACGTACCCTTAGGACGTTTGCACCGTAGCCGGATTTTATTTCGTCTAGTGTCCCGTCGAGAACTTTTTTGCCTTTGTAGATCATAAAGACGCGGTCGCACATTTTTTCAGCCATCTCCATATCGTGAGTGCTGAAGATGACAGTCGTGCCGTTTTTCTTAAGTTCTAAGACCGCGTCGCGCAGCATTTCCATGTTGACCGGGTCGAGACCGCTGAAGGGTTCATCGAGGATGATTAACTGCGGTTTAGAAATGACGGCTACGATAAATTGAATCTTCTGCGCCATACCTTTGGAAAGCTGTTCGACTTTCTTGTTACCCCAGTCCTGAGCGCCCATTCGTTCGAGATGTTCTGTGATCACGGCATCTGGTCGTTTGACACCTTTGAGTCGAGCGAAGTATCGGAGCACTCGACGGACGGTCATGCGGCGATAGAGCCCGCGTTCTTCGGGCAGATAGCCGACTCGATCATCGGCAACATCCCCGACAGTATCGCCCAGCACGGTGACTTGGCCGGCGTCCGGTTTGTAGATGCGCAAAATCATCCGCATCGTCGTCGTTTTACCGGATCCGTTTGGTCCGATGAAACCAAAAATGGTTCCTTTGGGAACTGCCAAGTCGAGATTGTCGACCGCCACTTGCGAACCAAAGGTTTTTCGAACGCCGTTCAAATGGACAGCAATATTTTTGTCGATCATCTAGGTCTTTCGTAAAGCTGGTGCAAATTACCTTTGACAAATCACTTGGCCCAGGGTGTTTCTCCGAAAAGGCACCAATAGATTACATAAAACCAGCTAAACACGCCGTGGATAATGGCCCAAATTACGGAATGATTGACGCTCCACGAAATTGTAATCGCCAGCGCCGTTCCAAATCCGATACCTGCGGTGACAACTCGCGTGGATCGCCGGGAAGACTGTACAACAATTTCTTGACTCATAGTTTACATCTGTCCTTATTGGATACATTCATAAAATGCGGGCGTCGGCTTTTTCGATTTATTTCGCTGAACAAGTTACACCTTACGGTCGATCTCGCCCACAAGATCGAGAATCTCGCTGGAATGCCTAAATAGGATCAAAGGTATTGCGCCTGTTCTTCGCTGAATTTTCCGCAATCGGCGCGGGTCGATCGGATTTTCGACCAGATCGCGAATGACGACCGCTGAGACTTGATCGTCAAAACGGCGCGCGAGTTTTGCGTAAATTTCTGGATCACGTTCGCCGCTGTCGCCAACCAATACGAACCGTCGCCCCGGCATTCGTTTGATCATGTCCGCGATCAGTCCGCCCTTGCTCTTGCGGCGAATGACTTGCCAGCGTTTAAACATTTCGTCGCGAAGACGAAACCAACGCAAATGCATGCTGCCTTGGGGAAATCCGGCCGATTCAATAAAGTCGGCTAGATGGTGATAGATCTGCCATGGGCTGCTGGAGACATAATGGAACATCGCGTTGTGCGATGCCCAGTTGCGATAAACGTCAACCATTCCATCCATGCTCGTGAACGGCAATGCGAAGGTATGTGCCAGCATATCCCGGCGACTGGTTACGCGAGTCAGTTTGATCGTGTCGTCGATGTCGCTAATGACGCTCAGACCCGACTGCGGAGCCAAGTACAGTTTGCCATGAGCCGACTGAGGCTCGCCGACGATGTGAGCTTGAAATGGCAATGGTTCATCGGGTGCGACTTGGTTTTTCGATCGCCATGATTCGACAATTGTTTTTGGGATATCGATTTTGCCCGTGAATAGTCCGCTTCGGCGTGACCGGCGGCGCACACGAAAAACGCGCCCAGCGATTTCGACTCGGATGCGGCGTCCAGGTTCGGGTGAAACGAGAAAGCCTTTGACGCGTTCTTGGAAGATCAATGAATTGGTGGCGGGCTTCTGCACCTTCATGGCCCGCTGCAGGCCCTTGAGCATCAGACGTTTGCCGAGCGGCACCGGCGAGTCTTGAAACAACCTGCCTTGGATTTGCGCGCGCCAACAATCTTTCTCGGCGTGTGGGTATCCTAAGGAAGCATAAACGACAATTTCAGCCGGTGCCGATTTGCCGTTTTGCCCGATGTTACCTTGAAGCATATATTGCGATCCAAACTATCTGTAAAATTAACTGTCATCGCGCGGGGCCAAGCAATGCTACCGCTCACTTTGGAAATTGACGCGCGCCCTGATTTGACCGAGGCACTTTCTTGTTCGATGGAACGTTTCTTTTAATGGGTCATCGCGTATGTAACTATGTTAATCCCCATCGGATAAGCTTTCTTCACAGAAAACTCCTCAAAGTACCACTGATTCTCCCCTTCGCGTTCCCATCCGTCGCCCAGATCAGAATTATGGCAAATGAAAACCATGATGCGACCCCGATCGTCTTCGATCGCCTTGTAATAGGCGATACTCGTATCTGAGTCAAAGCGTGGTTCCCAAGTAATGTTATAAGGTCGTCCGGCTTCTGCGGCGTGAATCGAAGGAATCTGCGGTTTTTCCTTCATATCGTAGACGCAATGGAATATTTCATGTTCCAGCGGGACTTCGGTTGGTTTGCGATCGGGAAATACGCGACTTATTTCTCTTTCGAAATTGTCCCATTCTTCTTGGCCCCAAAAATCGTCAACCATCAAAAATCCGCCATTCAGGCAATACTTCCTGAGGGCTTTGACTTCGTCATCGTCAAAAACGAGTCCGCCGGGCTCAATGATATAGATAAATGGATAATCGAAAAGCTTGGGATCGGTCAGTTCGAGCACGACTGGCTCGGGATTGACTTTTAGAGAAGTCATTTGTTGCAATCGAAGTGAGAAGTTGAGATCGCTATCGCGGAAATCCGTATCCCACCCCCCACCGCGACGACGCCCGTACGAGCTGTACTTGATGCGTGCAAATGTAAAGACGTCTTTGTTGAATGCTGGCTCAATATCCCACATTGGCACATTACCGCGACCGACGGATTGCCAATCGCGACCTCGCCAACCCCTGCCCCACCCCGGCGGTTGCGCTAAGGTGGCGACGCCAAGTGTCACGATCATCAAGCAGAAACTGGTTCGCACGATTTTCATGGCAGTGACTCCCCGGGCGTTTCGGCTGGCGGACTATTCTGCGGCTTGTTGCGTTCTTGAATGGCCAGCAACAATTCGAGCGCCTCTTGATAGCGAGGGCTTTCTTCGAGTGCCATCAGGACGTGTCGTCGGGCTTTTTCGATTTCATCAAGGGACAAATAGGACTTGGCTAGATGGTAATGAACCGCCGAGGGATCGACCGGTTGCAAAGCCAACTGTGCTTGATAGGCTCGCTGAGCTGATTTGGCGTCGCCAGTTTTTTCGGCGGCTTCGGCTGCTATGGATTGGATGCTTGGCAGAAGCGGATTGACTTGCAGAACTCGATTGCACCACTGAGCAACACTCGTCCAGTCATTGCGCTCACGGTCCAATTGAATCAGTCTTTCCAAAGCGTCCAGACAATCGCTGTTTCGCGAAGCAAGCTCCTTGAGAAAAGCTCGCTCCGCATCGAATTTCTCCTGTGCGCGGCTCACGGCTGCCAGCATGCCGTAAAGACCGCTTTCGCGTCCGTCGTCTGGGTTCAGTTTTTGCATGCGATCTAGGATACCGGTCGCTTTGTCCCACGCTTTTTCAGAAATCCAATGGGCTGCTGTTTGTTCGAGGGCTTGGTAATGATTGGGATGCTCCGCCAACCATGCTTCTAGATTCTCGATGTTGGGCCGTTCAGGAAAATCTTATTTCGTGTAATCGATATCGGGTGCGAACGATTCGGCTTTGTGACGCGCGTACTGAGCAAACTCGGCATCGAGTGCTTCGAGCGAATTGGTGTATCGCTTAAGCGATTCGTTGATCGGCATCCCCACAGCCAAATCGTCGAGTATGCGTTTTAAGACGTCCAATCCGTACTTCTCTATCAAGTACTCGATGACCATCGACGATTCAAAGTACGCAAACTGAAGATGCATCGGCGTTTTCGCATTCAGGAAAGCCGAGCTGAGCTTGCTGACGGGCGTGAGATCTTCGCTCAAGATCATTTGCCGATACATTGTGTCCATACTCTGACCCCAAGTCGGATCGCGTTGTCGTTCTTCGTAAACAGAAATGCCTTCGCTCAACCAACGCGGCATCTTGTTTTTCGTCTTCTGCAATGTCACCACGTGGCAGTATTCGTGCCATAAAACGCTGTGCAAGTTCGAGGGTGTTGTCCCCTGCAATGCAGGCGAGTTGGCCGTAATGAGTTGGCCAAAACAAACACCCAAGAAACCTTGGCCACCGGGCATTCCAAAAGTACGAATCGCAAAATCTTTTTGTTTCGGAAAGATCTCGACGTACACGGGTTCTTGTAACTTAACAGCGTATTTTTCCGTCAACACCGAACGTGCCTGCGTTAATAGCTCTACGACGGAGTCACCGTAAATGTTCGCTTCGGTCGGGTCCATGCGAATCACAAAGCCGGGTATCTCAATCGTGTGAAACTTTTTCAGCTCCTCCTCAAGTCGTCTCAAGTTGAACGTAGCGACATCGTAAGGGTCCCGCGCTCGAACTTCTTCGATCAATCGCCAGCCATTTTCGGTATTCCCTGTTCGCAGCAAATCCTGAGCTAGTTGGGATTTTGCGGGCAAGTAATCTGCATCCATCTTGAGAGCCCGGACTTGATATTGAATGGACTCGGCAAAGCGGTAATGTTGCGATAGTTTTTTGCCGATCGTAAAGTCCACTTCGGGATTGAGCGACCAGGGTTGAAGAGCGCTATGGCGTGCTTTGCCTTCGTCTTCATAGCGACCTTGAAAATGCGCAATGCTGGCCCGCAAAGCCCATGCGATTGGGTTGTTTGGATTCACGCCGAGCGCAATGTCGAGTGTCTTAATTGCTTCGTCGAAGTCCTCGCTATCGATTTCCATATCGGCTTTGAAAAGCAAACTTGGCACGTGACGATCGTTGAGTTCAAACGCGCGTGCCAAGTGCTCGGATGCTTTCTCCGAATCCGACGCAATCCAAGCTTTCGCTTGAAGGAACGCGATCTGCGGATCGTTTGGGTCGAGTTTGGCGGCCTTTTCAAGCGTCTGCGTGGCAACTTTATCGTCGCGTTTTTCGATCGCTAGTTCGGCGCTCGCGACGTAGGCTTCGACCATATCTGGATCTTCCTTGATCGCTTCGTCGAAACAGATCTCCAACACTTTACGGGCATCTTCACCTGTCACCAAGAAATACTTGCCCAGCGGCACCAACTCGTCGCGCCCCGTGTATCGAGCAGGCATTCGATCGAGCAGTTCGGGAATGACAGATTGTTGTTTCGAAGCCTCGATGGGATTGTCGTTCATCCGATAGGTTTCGATTCCCAACAGTCGCAATCGCAAGCTGAACGAGTATCGTTCGATGGCTTCTTCGTAAACACCCTGTGCTTCGAAGTATTGCCCGGTTGTCAAATACGTTTCAATCAGCAACCGACTCCACGACTCATTCCACACGCCTCGTTCAACTTCGGCTTTGCAGATTTCAATACATTCGTCATACCGCCCGGTACGATACAATTTTTTCGCATCGTCAAAGTCAGCGGCAATGCTTGTCGGCATGAACCAGCCGAACGCGACGAGCAATTGCGAGACAACAAGCAACCGAGTGAGTTTGGCTCCGTGCAGGCAATTGGGATGCATAGTGGTGATGTCAATTCGTGTTGATGACAAACAAACTGCAATTGATCGGCCAAGGGTAGCGTTCAACTGCATCGAGACTATTTATAAAATAACCTGTTCGTCAACCCGTTTGACGCTACGCGAATCGAATCGCGAGAAATTCCGGGTTCGAATCGTCTTTGTTCCTCCTGAAATTCTCGGATTCGCGAAATTTGTGATAGCTTGCGTGTGATATCATCAGTTCGAAAGAGCCCGTAACAGTTGTTTCGACGCGGTGGATCGCTTAAAACGAAGCGTAACCTGCATTGGATTTTGTTCAACCGGAGACTGCCGACCTTGAATCTTTCAACAAACGCGATTGATGATGAAGAGCAACTTGTCCATCAAATCCGAGAGGGCAAGGCGAAGATAGACGCCGAGCTTTCCAAAACGATTGTCGGCCAACGAGATGTGATCGAGCAACTCTTGGTGTGCTTGTTTTCGGGTTCGCACTGTTTGATTACCGGAGCACCGGGCTTGGCCAAGACTTTGTTGGTCCGCAGTGTCGCGCAAGTTTTCCATCTTGAGTTTCGCCGCATTCAATTCACGCCCGATCTGATGCCTGCCGACATTACGGGCACGGAGATTTTGGAAGATCAAGTCGGTGGTCGGCGATCACTGCAATTTGTAAAAGGTCCCATTTTTGCCAACGTGATTTTGGCCGACGAAATCAATCGAACACCTCCCAAGACGCAAGCCGCCCTTCTCGAAGCGATGCAGGAACATCAAGTCACGGCGGCTGGCCAACGCTATGCTTTGCCGGAACCATTCTTTGTTTTGGCAACGCAGAATCCAATCGAGATGGAAGGCACGTATCCTCTGCCCGAAGCGCAACTCGATCGGTTCATGTTCAATGTTCAAATCGATTACTTGCCGTATGCCGACGAATTGAAAGTCGTTCTCGATACGACTAGCCGACGTCCAGAACCAATCCAACCGTTGTTCACGGGCGAAGACATTCTGCGATTTCACGAAGTCGTACGGCGCATGCCGATTGCGGAGGAGACAGCAGGCTATGCCGTACGGTTGGTCGCCGCCAGTCGTCCGGGCGGAGGAACCGCGCCGGATTTCATCAACCAATGGGTCAGTTGGGGCGCTGGATTGCGAGCCGCACAGATGTTGGTATTGGGTGCAAAAGCTCGAGCCTTATTGCGGGGCCAGGTTCACGTTACCATCGACGACATCCGCGCTCTCGCTCACCCTGCCCTTCGCCATCGCATTTTGCTTGGATATAAAGCCGAAGCCGAAGGTGTTGCGGTCGACAACGTTATCGAGCGATTGCTGGACACCATTCCTGCTAATGTTCGTGCTTAAAATCGTGCTTAGAAAGCTGCCGCATTTTCGACAAGCATTTAAACTTTCTTGGTTCCAGGCGCAGTAAATTGCATTCGAACTCCTAAATGAAGGAGTTCTGACCACAACCACGGACAACGGATGATTGTGCGTGGTTCCACCCGATTGTCATGTTGGGATATTTGGGTGAAACTACACAACTCGCTGATTCGTGTGGTTCAGCAAGATATGAACTTGCCCGATCAAAATAGCAAAACAACAAAATCGCACTCGACTGGAGTAAATAATGGTTAAACGAATTGTGACCGCCTTCGGTTGGGCGATGTGTTGGTGTACCTTTATGAACTTGACCGCGATGGCTCAAGGAGAAAAAGTAGTGAGTCGACAGAACGAAGGAAAATGGGCGATCGCCATCCACGGCGGTGCGGGTGCTGATCCGGCGCGATGGACCGATGAACAAATCAACATTCGGCTGGAAGGTCTGCGAACGGCGCTTCAAATTGGGGTCGACAAATTGAAGTCGGATGGCCAAGCGATGGACGTTGTCGAAAACGTGATTCGCTCGTTGGAGGACAATCCGTACTTTAACGCGGGCCGCGGCGCGGTGTTGAACGAAGATGGCAAATGTGCCCTCGATGCCTCGATCATGGACGGCCGCGATTTGGCTTGTGGAGCCGTTGCTGGAGTCAAACGCGTCAAGAATCCTATCACGCTCTCGCGCCGAGTTATCACGGATACTGTCCACGCTTTCTTGATCGGTGACGGCGCGGATCGGTTGGCAGAAAAATTGGGGCTGGATTTGGAAGAACCCGAGTACTTCATTACGGACGAACAAATCAAGAGCTGGGAAAAGTGGAAAGAACGCGAAGCGACAAAAGGCTCGACCAGTTGGACAGGACCTGTGGGCGTTGACGATCCATTGTTCTACCTGGGTACGGTTGGCTGCGTGGTGCTCGACAGCCAAGGCAACTTGGCAGCAGGTACGAGCACAGGCGGGCTGCTTGGCAAGCGATGGGGACGCGTCGGTGACTCGCCAGTAATCGGAGCAGGCACGTATGCCAAGAACGCGACCTGTGCAGTTAGTTGCACTGGTATTGGTGAACTGTATATCCGCCACGCGATCGCGATCAGTTTGTCCATGAAAATGGAACTGGCCAAACAGTCGCTTGAGCAAGTAGCCAACGAAGCTATTCAGAAAGTATTGCCTGAAGACTCTGGCGGATTGATTGCCGTCGATCACGAGGGCAACATCAGCATGCCTTTCAACACTCCCGGCATGGCGCGCGGAGCCGCAACATCCGCCGGTCGCTTTGAAGTCCGTCTAGGCAAAGACGGTCAGCCCTAAAGATTACCAATCGTTTCGTCTAAGATAAACGGGGCGGGTAGTCTGGGCCGCGATCGCGCAACTCAAACTGCCAACGTAGTCATAGCTTTAACCGTCAGGGTCGTTTAGCAACTCCTCCAGTCGTAATCGTAAATGCTCTGGATATTTAAACAGCCAGGAGTGGTCGATCATTCCCAACGAAATCATATCAAGAAGATGTACCTGATCTTTACGGCGAAAAGCATTAAGCTTCATTCGTACGAGAGTATCTAGCTCAACAGTCTGAAAGTCGTTGGTTCGTGCGGCCGGTTCGATATCTGGGTTGGGCTCACCGCCTTTTTCGATTTTGCCTACCAAGAGAACATGTACAGCATCGCGAGCGGAGGCTTCCGGATGTTCGACGAACATGTCTAACCCCGAAGTATTGCGGTGATGCAATCCAGCAGCAGTCATCGCATGAATCAGAGCGGGAAGATCGGCGGGGCGAACGAGAATATCGACATCCTGAGTCGTACGTAGCGCAGCTTCGTCAACTTGTGCCACCCAAGCACGTACTGCTTGGCCACCAATAACCGCGTACGGAACCTTTGCGGCCTCCAGGATTTTAACTGTCCTTCTGAGCCGTTCATTGACTTTTTCCACCGCACGCTCCATCCGGTTCCAAAGCTCTTCGCCCGTAATCGTAAACTCAACCATAGCTCACCTCTGACCTTAGTTTACCAGAATTCTTGGTGCTGACCAACTTGACCTTCGTCGATCATGTCCTGCACCTTCGAATGCCTTCAACACACCGAAGCCATTATTCGGGCCGCCGTCCATACCCGCCGTGCCGTGGGGATTGACCAAACTCGACAAGGGCTGCTTGAGATTCTTAATTAACCAGCGCAGCGAAGTCAACCGCTTGCGCGTGTCGTCCAGCCATCGACGGTCTAGCAAGCGTTGTTCCTAAAGCTGCCGAAATCGGACCGTTTTGAGTGGCCGACAATGGGCGACTTTGGCTGGATACAGCCGAAACGAGCGCCGGATAATCTTCTCATCCGACCAAGTCACCGCATCGCGAGGATCAACCCGCAAGTGCAAGTGATTATCGAAGATCGCAAAGTTACCTACCAAAAAACGAAAATCGCATCGAGCTCCGTCAGCCGGTTTTTCGAACCAAGCTTTACGTTGCCCAGCCTTTTGGCCTTCAAGGAGTAAAAATACCCTTTAAACGCATCGCGAAATGCGGTGATACCAGCGTGGCACCTCCGAGCTATCGTCATCTCCTTTTCTCTGTAACCGCCTCCATTCGCTAACACTCCCAAAACGCCGTTTCAAGCATTCAAGTACCTATCCCTTTATTTATTCGAATATTGAAAGCTCTTTAGAAAAAATTCCACTTGACGACGCATCGTTTACTGTAGTAAAACTACTTTAGTCAACGAAAGGAGAATGGCATGGTAGAAGCGAAAAAAATGGGACAAGTGCAGTTAAAGATTATGCAATTGCTCTGGAGGATGAAGCGAGCTACGGCCCGCGAATTGACAGAGGAACTGAACAAGAACGAGCCGATCGCGCACAGTACTGTCCAGACTCTGTTGCGGCAATTGGAAGGAAAAGGCACAGTGGGTCATGAGCTTGACGGTCGAACGTTCTTCTTCTTTCCTTTAGTCGAACAAGACAAGGTTAAGAAATCTGCAACTCGTGAATTGTTACAAAGTGTGTTTGAGGGTCGAGTCGGAAACTTGTTATCCCACCTACTGGAGAATGAGAATCTAAGCCCCGATGAGCTCGCTGAAATCCGCAAGTTGCTTGAAAAAAAATGGAAGAGTGGAAAGTCAAGATAGTCGGAGTCTGTTCTTTAAGTTAGGACCAGAAGATGAACGCAAACAAGATAGACGTATGGCGGCTTGGGCTTGAACTGTTAGTAACTTGGTGGCTGCAAGCTTCCGTGTTGTTAGTGATCGGTTTGATTGCAACTGTAGTCTTTCGAAGGCCTGCTCATCGGTCAGTCGTCTTGCGTACGACTCTGGTGGCAGTATTGTTGTGTCCAATTTTCTCGCAATTGTCTTCATCCTGCGAGCTAACACTGCTGAGCTTGAATTGGTACAAATCTAACGATGCAGTCTTAGAAATGGTGGCTGCTGATCGAAAAGGCGAGTTGGCCGATTCCAGTGAACCAACCGATATACGAATCGCAACCAATCCGGAATACAAGGTTGCAGCGCACCGTGCGGACGCAAGTCTATCTGGCCCAAGCGACTCGCCAACTGCGGAGAGCGTTTCGAGCCTCTCTTCCGCTACTGCCATCCCCAATCAACCCAACTCTAGATTCTCGTTGAGTACGTATTTTGTTGCCATCTGGATGATCGTAGCTTCCGTGTTGCTGATTAGACTTAGCTGGCAACTTTGGAACAATCACCGCTTGTTGATGCAGTCTGTGCTAGCTGATCCGGCGTGTGAATTAGCCTGTCGTGAAGCGGCGAAGCGGTTGAATGTTAAGGCAACGCCCAAAGTGCTGGTCAATCCGTTCCTCTCTAGCCCTTGCCTGATCGGACATTTCAGGCCTTCTATTGTGCTTCCAGAAGAACTTGATTCAAGAACCTATGTGCAGGTCTTTGTACACGAGCTGGCTCATCTACAGCGAAGTGATTGGCTATGGTGTGTTATCGGTCGCACCGCGACTGCACTCCTATGGTTTCAGCCTCTCATCTGGTGGCTTCATCGTCAAAGCCTTTCCGTGGCAGAAGACATTTGCGACGACGTTGTCATCCTGCAAGGCTGTAGTCGCGCAACCTATTTGACGCAGTTGGTCGAAATTGCTGACCGTTCGATTCCACAAGCTTACTCGCTGGGTCTGCCCATGGTTGGATTTCGAAGCAAACTCGGCAAACGAGCGATACGCATTCTTGATACAAAACGAATCCTCTCGACAAAAGCAGGTCGGGGATTTGCCGTGATGGTGATGTCAAGCATGCTACTCGTAACCTCGAGCCTTGGCCTCGTTTCTATCGGTCATGCTCAGACAACTACCACAAGCGAATTCCCGGTCAACTCTGCCAGGAGCGATGCACCCATCGCAATCGAAGACGAATCCACTTCGCAGGAACCCGTGGCGACAAATTCAACACAATCTAATGAACGCCCGGTTTTAAAGATCAGTGGTCGCGCAATCGACGAATCGGGCATGCCAGTTCCAAATGCCGTCGCTTCGCTCGAAGGCGTCTCCACCAAAAGACTCGTCATTTCAAAGGCCTGCGATGAGGCGGGCCGATTCCAAATCGAGTTACCCGTAGAGACTCAGGACGCAATCACATACCTTGATCTGTATCTCTGGGTGTCTGCCCCCAATTTCAACTTGAAATGTGTAAGACCTCAGAATGAAGCAGGAAAGTTATTGCCTTGTGAAGTCATTCTTAGAAAGTCAGACCAGATTGGAATCAAAGTACTCGAAGCCGGAGGGAAACCTTGCAGTCGAGCGACTATTGAACCACATCACTATGATGTTCCGAATGGGGTTTACTATTCCGATAGATCCACTGGCCTAATCAGTTTTGTCCCAGACGATGTGGCTGAGACGTATCGCACCACAACTGATGCCGACGGTATTGCCGAGATCAATGGGCTTTCGCTCAACAATCTTAAAAGTGTACTTTGCGCCACGGATGAAATTATTCCTCAAGTGTTTGGCGTGTCGAAGAATGGACCAAACATTATTAGACTTAGCCCCACCGGAAAGCTAGTTGGTAGAGTTGTCTGCAACGAGGCGGGTTCTGAAAGACCTGATTGGAAGAACTATACCCTTTCGGTAAGTTCGACAGCGAAGAAAGTGAACGCTGTTCTGAACGATCCATTTAGAGACATAGAAGAGGTTAGTTGTTTCAAGCAAATAGCACTCGACGATGACGGAACTTTTGAGCTGGATGGATTGCTCAGTGGCAATTTGTCAATTCATCTGATCACCGAAGGACCGTCAAACCTGAGGTCCAAGCGGATCTCTGTCCAAGAACTTGCTGCTGGAGAAACATTGTCGATTGAAATCGAATTGGCTAAAGCAATTCGTGTACAGGGGAGAATACTCACTGAAGACACCCGACAACCCGTAGCTTTTACGAGAGTATCAATTCAAGGCACGAACGTTGGCGAACAGGTTTTAGCAGACGAAGCGGGCAATTATGAAGTGATGCTTCTTCCCGGAACTTATCATGTTCAAGCATTCGATCTGCGTCGATCGAAATTGACGGATTACAGCTACCCTAAAACTGCAACGATCGTTGTAACGTCAAATTCAACTACGATACCTGAAATGCTCTGCCCACCTCGCCAGCCTCTTGAACGGGGAGTTGGATTACTGCTAGATAAGCAAGGCCGTCCAATGGCAGATCGGATGGTAGCTTTGATTTCTCAGGGATCACGCATTCCACTTATGACAGGAACCTCGGATGGAAATGGAAAAGTTGACCTACGCATTTATAAGCAAGATCAATCAACGTCGAGACAGGAACAATTTTGGGTACTCTTCCCAATCGACTACAAGTCGATCGAGGGAGACGTTCGTGACTACCCAAACTTAGAAATCCAGTCGGATTCACCATTGACGCTTGTAGCTGACGAATAAACTAGGGCGCATGCGCATCTGAAATGCACTAATCGCCAAACGGTGTGGTTCTCAATGGAAATTGATATTTGTAAGAGCATCGTTGAGATGTTCGGCTGGCTTTGTCACAAGATCGTTCGAATGGAGCCTCAACCATTCCTACTCCCGTTGTTATGGAACGTGGAGCTATCGCAGATGCGGATCACAAAGGACAGGCAATGTGCAGGGGGCAATTATCAGCAGTTGGTGAACTTGTATTTAGATCGGTTTGCCGAAAAATGAAGAATGCGTTCCGGCGTACGAAACTGTCTCGGCCATGCCGTTGTGGCGACGAATATTCCCTAATCGCAGTTCCGCCTTGATTCCGGTTCCATCAATGGTCGAGAATGTCCCTTTCGTCGAAGCGTCCTCATTTCTGAGTATTTTTCAACTTCAAGGAATTCTTGGCGGATCGGGCGGGCGGTTGCTACTCATCTTTTCGTAGGCACAAAAGTCTTATGAAAAGGGAAATAACTATGAAAATCCAGCGTTCGAACCGAAATCGTCCAACCAGAAAGCTTCTTCCGGAAGCCCTCGAAGCCCGGCAGCTAATGGCCAGTGACTTGGCCCATAATTTTCTGCTGCCGCACGACGTCAATGACGACTACCGCGTGACACCGAGCGACGCGTTGATGGTGATCAATAAACTCAACCGGCGTGGAATGGACGACACGCCACAAACTTCTCGATCGCATTTCGAAGACGTCAACGATGACTCCCGTTTAACGCCGTCCGACGCGTTGACCGTTATCAATCGAATCAATTCCCAGGCCGCCGTTGCCGGACAATCTGCAGCCAAGGAAGCTTGGGTGAATTCCGCCGCAAACTCGCGGTCTCCCTTGCAGATAGACAACGGGCTCGACTAGGGCACGTAGATCGCCTGGCCGCCAAACTCACGGCACAGCGACTCGACCAAGTTGCGCATCACGCGC
>JANMNK010000938.1:0-1871 GCA_031373875.1 Pirellulaceae bacterium
TGCTCTTTGAATTCGACGCTAAAACCTTTGTGAGGCGACCTATGCGTGCCGACCGTGAGACCTTCGACAACTTGCCGCGCATACCATTGCAGCCTGGCAACGCGATCGCGATCTTCGGGAGAAAGTAGCTTGGTCGAATCGGTCATGCAATACGCTCGAAGGGAGAGCAGGAAAGTTTACAACATCGAAGTGACTGAGCCCGAATTTGCGGATGGGCTAATCGGACAAGTGCAGCGAGCTTGACAAAAGCTCGACTAAAAGGCTCTCGCCGTGGGGGTGGGTAATTCGCGTACTGCACGAGCGATCAAGTCGTCGGGTTTCGTTCCTTCGGCTTGCGCAGCAAAAGTAGGTACGATGCGGTGTCGAAGCGCCGGGGCGGCGAGATGTTGGATGTCTTCGAGCGTCACATGATAACGGCCTTGCAAGAGAGCACGCGCTTTCGCGCCCAGCACCAATTGTTGCCCTGCTCGCGGTCCCGGCCCCCAGTCGATTTGGTCTCGAACCCAGTTAAGGCATTTTTCGTCTTTTGGCCTCAGGCAGCGGACCAAGTCGAGCACGTAGTGTTTCACATGATCGGGTAGCGGAACCAATCGGACAGTTTCTTGGAAAGCGATAATCTCATCGCCGGTCACGACAGCCTCCAGCCCGCTCTTGAAACCAGATGTCGTTCTGTCGATGATCTCGGATTCTTCTACACGCGACGGGTAGTCGACGAGAACTTGGAAGATAAACCGGTCTCTCTGGGCTTCGGGCAGGGGATAGGTGCCTTCGTGTTCGATAGGGTTCTGCGTCGCGAGTACAAAGAACGGTTCTGGAAGCCGATAGGTTTTGCCACCGATGGTGACTTCATGTTCTTGCATTGCCTCCAGCAGGGCCGCTTGCGTTTTAGGAGGCGTCCGGTTGATTTCGTCCGCCAACAACATCTGCGTAAAAATCGGACCGTTCTCGAAAACTAATTTGCGATGACCGGTTTCGGGTGATTCTTGGATAATGTCGGTGCCTGTGATGTCGGCTGGCATCAAGTCCGGTGTGAATTGAATGCGGCGAAAAGTGAGATGCATGGAATCGGCTAGGGAACGCACCATCAGCGTCTTGGCCAAGCCCGGCACCCCTTCCAGCAAACAGTGCCCTCGGGCAAGTATCGCGATTAGCAGTTGAGTAATGACTTCATCCTGGCCGACGATCGATTTCGCAACTTGTTGGCGAACGCGTTGGCATGCTTCTCGAAGCCGTTCGGCCCGCTCGATATCTTGATGTTGCATCGTGTTGGTAGCTTGAGCCAATGGATCACTCCTGTTGAATGCTGAGACAATATTTCGACAAAGGCCGTACCCTAACGAACGCTCACGTCTAATCCATTGTACTCAGGGGAAATGACAATTTAGCTTCGGCCATCCATTTACAAGCCGACAAAACGGCCACATTTTTGCTCGATGGCTCCGAATCTCAAAAAGACTTACTCGCCGGTCGAGGGGAAAAGCTAAGATTATCACTCGACGAACATCAGAACATGCATTTCTCCAAACTTCGGCGCAACCCATTTCCCTTACCTATTCCCATATCCCAGATTTGCGTTTTGTTTCGTAGCATGGGCCCATTGGCCCGTGCCCCACACCCTCCGTAGCCATAATGCGCAAATTCATTCACCAATCGCCAGCCACTATTTTTTATTTTTATTCACCAATCTGTAGCATGGGCCCATTGGCCCGTGCCCCTCATCAAAATCCGATAACCAGCTACACTTTGCACTAACAGTTTTCGCCCAGCCCTGTATTCTCAAAACAACGGTCTCCAATGCTGTTTGAACAAAACAACTTGAATGGAATAGAATTGGAAAACTATGGAAGAAATTGACCCAAAGAAGATTCAAC
>JANMNK010000947.1:0-16531 GCA_031373875.1 Pirellulaceae bacterium
GTACTACGAAAGCGAAGGCGAACGCTACTTACGCGACATTATCAAAATTGCCGAGCCTGCTGTTATTGTCTTCCTCGGTGTCGTCGTCGCAGGAATAGTCATGTCGATCATGTTACCGATGCTCGATGCGACAACGGCGCACTAAACTTTACACAAAAGCGATCCCAATACTTAGATCCAACACGCATCGCATCAACCGGAATTCCTGTCATGTCCATACTTTCCATGTTCGCATCGAAAACCAACGATCCGGCTCTTTCTTTTCGAAAAAGCGCGGGCTGGGTTGGTATCGATATTGGCTCGCATACGATTAAGCTCGCTCAAATCGAACGACATGGTAAACAGGTACGCATTGCCTCGCGTTGGGTCATTACGGGTGATGAAAACCAACTCTTATCGCGTGAAAGCATCTTGGATGGCCGGTTTTCTAACCAACTATCAGCAATGCTGCAAATGAGTCGGATGTTCACACGCCGAGAATCTGCATCCGTTCTCCCGATGTCCCTCGTTGACTACCGTTCGATCGACATTCCTCATGTGGATCCGCTGGAGCAGCGTCAAATCGTAGGCGAAGAACTGGCAGCGGACCTAAACGCGGAAACGAGCGACCTGTTATTCGACTTTTGGAACCTACCCACCGATTCTTTGGCGGATTCAGAGACAGTGAGACTAGATGCCGTTTGCCTGCCGCGATCGGTAGCGTCTCGCGTCGCGAAAGACTTGATGGACATTGGGTCCGACTGCCAGTTACTGAATGCAATGCCCTGCGCCATTGCACGCGCCGTTCAAATTGCCAACCCTTCAGAAACGGATAACATTGTTTGCGGGCTCAATCTTGGATTCACGTCTTCCACGTTGGTGATGGTGCGTAACGGCATACCGATTTTCTCGCGAGTCCTACGGTCCGAAAGCCTGCGATCGATCATTCAACCGCTTCAAACGTCCCTCAATTTATCTGTCGAGGAATCGAGGCAATTGCTTGCACATGTGGGCGTAAGCGCGCCTGGCCAATCGAATCCGACAACGGGCAGTTCGATCATGCAGCGAGTTGTAGCGCCCATTGAGTCCCTTATTTCGGAATTGATTCGGACGGTTGAGTACATCCATCGGCAACCAGGTCGTTATTACCCTTCTCGAATCTGTTTGATGGGAGGTGGTGGCTTGATCAAGAATCTACCTTTGCTTCTCGAAAATAAATTGCACATTCCAGTTCAGTTGTGGTCGCTGCCGGACACAAAACCGGACCTGTCTGACCCGTTATACGCCGTCGCGGCCGCTCTATCCTCTTTGGCTTGGGATAACTAATCATGCATGTTGACCTATTGCCATCCAACATTCGAGTCAAAGTCCAAGTAAGAACTGCAATGCGACGATGGGCTCGAACATGGGCAACCCTCGCTGCCGCTGTCGGAGTCTATTGCTGCATTCCCTTAACAGCACTCATTACCGCGAGTAACGCTCAAACGAAAATTGCCGCACGCTGTGAACCGCTGAACAAAATAGAAGCCGAAATCATCGGCACGCGGCGACTGGTCGCTCGGCTGACAAACGAGAAACGTGAACTCGAGAAACTAAATGGAGTTGACCATACCCTGGATCTACTCAATGTACTGGTGCAAGCCGCCAAGGCATCGAATGGCCAAATCCAACTGCAAAAACTCGGCATCAGTATCGCGAAGACCAAAGCTCCCGTAACCCCAAGTCGTCGAGGCGCACCCTCTACCCCGGTCGCTACTTCACCGGACTTGGAGTCTTCGATTTCCTTGCAAGGAGTCGCCGAAGGTGATTCGACTCTCTCGACCTTTGTCGACAGCCTTCGACAGTCAAATGTCTTTAAACGCGTTGACTTGAAATCGACAAGCCAAATTCAAAGCGGTTACCTTACATTGCAACAGTACCAACTTGAATGCCGCTTAGGAGCGCAACCATGAAGAACCTCGCTTGGCTTCATTATGCACGAGACAGCAAAAAATTGCTTGACTACGCTGGTTCAGTCATCGCGATCTTGATTGTGAGTGCTGGGTTCCTGATTGCCCGTAGCCTGCAAGCCGAGGCGTCGGCGTTGCAAACGGCCAACAATGCAGGAATCGAACTTTTTGAAAAAGCCGACATTCTGCAATCCACGCGCGATGAATTGGAAAATACAGTTCAGGACGTGCGATCCGACGTTGAATCGCTTCGCCAAAGGTTGCCTGATTCTCCAGACGAGACGCTTTTCCTAAGGCAGATTTCGGAATTAGCGGCGCAGTCCGCCGTAATGATCAACGACTATCGTCCCGGTGCCGAAACGAAGCTCGAAAAATATTCGGAAAAAGAGATAACATTCAGTTGTGCAGGTACTTATCAAGGCATTTGCCACTTGTTGGCTAACCTTGAAAAACTTCCGCGCGTTGCACACGTCTACAATTTGACCGTTTCCGCACCCAATGAAGTCAACGGAAACTGTGGCGTCGAAATTCGCATTCGACTGGTCTACGGCGTGGGAATCGAAAAATCAGAAACGGCACAATCCAAATCATGAGCAGCGAATCAAGCGGAACACCAACCATGAAAGACCGAGTCAAACGGATTGCAATACCCGTTTTAATTTGTGTTTTTGCAGCAGTAATCCTACGCCCACTTTTAGCAGCCAAGTCCAGCACGACGGAAATTGATACGGGTCGAAGCCAGCAGCGAATTCATGCCTTGGCGGATTCCGACAAGCCCAGTGAGCCACCCATTCCCAGATATAATTTGGATTCGTTATTGGCATTCGATCCGTTTCGTCCCTTATCAAGCCGCCAAGAGGGCATCGCTGCGTCGAGTGATTCCTTGGAGCAAAGCGACTCCACAGGCGAGGGCAGCGAAAGTTCAGAGATTTCCCAGACATCCGCAGGATCTCCAGTATCCCTTAAAGCTGTCTATGAAGATTCATCCGGCAAAACCGCCATTATCGGATCACGTATCGTTCACGTCGGCGATGTTCTGGATAACGGCTATCACGTTCAATTGATCACGCGCGATGGTGTTGTGCTTGGAAAAGAATGAAGTTTGCAGATGTCTGAAAACAACGCCAGCGCGTGTAACTTTCAAAAATTGATTTTCAAAAGATGCCTGCGGGTGGCCGAATCCTGAGCTAAGGTTGTAACAAGCAAATACGGCGATTTCGATCCTGTCGCGATGAGATGGCTTGTTAAATTTAAAATACCAACATGAACTCGACCAGAAATTCATTCGCCAAACGCGGAAACAAGTATAGGCCGTTTCGAGCTGGCTGGTCGCTGCTTGAATTGATTGTCGTCATCGCGTTAATGGGATTCCTCGGCTCTGTGGGCACGATGAAATTCGCTGACTCGCTCAACTATCATCGAGTTAACGCAGCGGCTTTACGTTTAGCCACCGACATAAATGCCATCCAACGCCAAGCTCGTGTTACGGCACAAACAACCTCCGTGCAGTTAGGTACGCCCAGCAACAGCTATACGTTGGTCGGCGTGCAAAACCCGGATCGACCTGCACTGAACAATCCCGTTGTTTCCCTCCAAGATGGCGTGCTGAAGGCAACGTTTGGAACCATTTCGCTAACGGGTGGGGGAACGACTATCACCTTCAATGGCTATGGTATCCCTAACAAAGGCGGCACCATCACGTTGCAATCCGGCAGCGCGACCAAGCAAGTCTCGGTCAGCAGTACCTCAGGGATGGCAGAGGTCGTGCCATGATGAGTCTCTGCTCTAATTACCCAACTCGAGATATCCCAGACTCGAATATGCGGCGACAGGCAATAAATCGGCATTGCAGAGACTTCCAAATTGCGAATCGTCGCTGCGGATTCACTCTGGTTGAACTCGTCACGAACATTGCCGTGATTACCGTATTGATGGCAGGCATGGCGTCTACTATCAAGATCGCTAGACTCGCGATTCCTGATTCAACATCGATCACAGCAACGACGATTAATGCTTCTGACGCACTCGAGATTATTGCTAACGATTTGCGATATGCAACTTCAGTGCCAACGCAATCGGCGACGAGTATTACCCTGACCGTCCCCGACCGAGATGGGCTGTCCCCTCCGATCGAAACAATCGGCTACAGTTGGTCGGGGAATGTAGGCGATCCCTTAGTTCGGACTTTCAATGGCACTGCCACTAATTTATTGAAAAACGTTAATCAATTTTCACTGGTTGGGCTAACCCGATCTGTTGCAATGCCAGCAACTTATACCGAGAGTGCACTCGTCCCTTTGGCATCGTATAGTGCAAGCACCGGTTTAACTGACTGGGGTGTGGCGACAAAAGCGTGGATTGGCGAATACGTCCAACCTGCGCCTCCGGCGGCACTTAGCTACAAAATTAAACAAGTGAAGTTTAACGCAAAACAAAACACCGCCGCTACCGGAACGACGTTTGTCCAAATCCGCTCCGCTTCGGGAGGACTACCAACTACAACTGTGTTGGATACACAGACCATGAATGAGAGCGCTTTACCTACCGCATACGCACAACAGACTTTCAATTTTACAAACTGTCCTTCAACTCCGATCGGAACCGGACTCTGCATCGTTTTAAAGTTTGGGACGAACTCCCCTTCGTGTTTTATTCAACACCAAAGCACCGGTGCTTCGCCAGGGACGAATCGATTGGTCTCCACCACGAACAGTGATGCAGGCTGGATCTCCACTGCTACACAGAGCATGTTGTTTGAAGTCTGGGGAACGTACCTGACGCAAGACGCTCAGGCGTATCAATACTTCCTCAAGAACATGAAGATTTCCTTGCAGGCGGGATCGGACACTCGAGGCCGACTAGAGACGACCGTACGTGTCCTCAATGAACCCCAGGTGCTCATCCCATGATAAGTCGCTTGAGATACATACAGCCTCACCGCGTAAAAACTCGCAGAAGCGGTTTTTCTTTGGTGGAATCCGTGGTCTCGACGTTGATCGTCGGATTGCTCTTGGTAACTGCAAGCCGAACGGTCAGTACGTCCGTTATCACGCAGACGACAACGGCCGACTTGGTCAAGGCATCCGTACTGGCTGACTCGCTTCTATCCGAGATTATAAGCTTGAGCTACATGGAACCAGGGCTATCCACTTCCGCAATTGCACGCGAATCTGGGGAGTCCGGTGGTTCCAAAGTTGGCTATGACGACGTCGATGACTTTGATGGATGGACCGAAAAACCGCCAGAGTACCGGGATGGCACAGCTATGGCGAACCTTTCGTCTTGGCAACGACGCGTTACTGTTCAATGGATCACGATCTCCAACACTGGGGTTGTCGCCGTTTCAGGCACCGAGACCAACATCAAACGAATTCGGGTAACCGTTCGTGAAAAAAGCATCGACGTTATAACTCGTCAGGCGCTGGTTACAAAACTGTAGGACAAGTTTCCCGCTATGGTATCTCTGAATCGAATTGCTCCGAAGTACTCGACGTCCTTGTCAAAATCAACCAATCGCCATCGACGTGGGGTCACCTATATCATGGTCCTCGGTACAACCATGCTTGTCGCGGTGATCACGCTCGGCGCGCTACAATCGGTCCGTTCGCAAACGCGTATGTCCAGGATGATTGGGGATTCGTCTGCCGCAGCAGAATTAGCGGCATCCGCAATCGCTCATGCACAATTGATATTGAAAAACGACACAAATTGGCGGACGACCTATGCCAGCGGAGCTTGGTCTACAGAACAAGCTTTCGGCACCGGCTCCTTTCGATGGAAAGTTGTCGATGCGACGAACGGCGGCAGCGTTCTTCATGCGGGCGTGCCGCCTCTATCAGATACCGCAGCGATTCGCATCTACGGGAAAGGCCGAATTGGTTCCGTCGTCCACTCAATGTCGGTTCAAACAATACTTTCCAAGAAACCTTACGATGCCGTCAAATCCGCCATTCATGCTCAAGGCAACGTGACCTTGTCTTCAGGAAACTCATTTACTGTGATCGGGGGGCCATTTTCAACCGCTGGCTCGTTTACAAATTCAATTCCGTTTACCGGCAACGTGGAAGCGTTGAGCATTTCCGGCTCAGGCACAATTAGCGGTACACAAACAATTAATCCGCCTGCGAAAACGCTGCCACCCGACAGCATCTTTGATTACTACCGAGGTCTCGCAACAACCATCCCTTGGACAGCCCCTTATTTTCCCTACGACAGTGGCAAGGCGCAATATGAAATCAAAACCAACTACTTGACGCCCACAATGAGTAACTTCGCAACGCCGGTAACCAACCCCGATGGCGTTTACTACGTTCAGATTCCTGGGGGCATGGGCAAATTGCAATTCGACTATGTACGAGTCAATGCAACGATTCTATTCGACGTCCTTGGTACCGGCACGACGATTCATTTCGGCGGTCATATTTTGTGGACGCCCTTTCGATCAGATTATCCGATGGCACTTATTCGGAATGCAGCCTCAGTCGAATTGGACGCTCAAGGAACGGCGAACCCGCTTGTGGAAGGGTTGAATAACAACGGCGCGGGAAACGCCAATTACAATCCACCGGGATTTCCCTACAACAGCGTGACGGATACCGATACGGTCGACTCGTACGAATCTCGACTATTTGGTGTGACGCATGTAATCGGAGGAGTGGGCGGTACGCCGACTTTGACGAAAATATTTACGCAGCTTCGAATGACAGGCTGCATCATTGCGCCGGGCGCGGTTTCGTATCCTTTTGGGTCGCAGACGCCCATTGATGCCACGTTAACTTGGGATTCCAGTTACGCAACTAACCCGCCATACGGTTACTACACGCTGGAAATGACCACATCGCCGGGAAGCTGGCGCCAAGAATTGACGCCGTAGAAAAATTCTCCAATCATGTGATCCCAGATTCGCCCGGGATTAGCGATCTGCTTACAGGAACTTGCCGAGGCGAGCGCACAAGTCAGCGGTGCGGCAGCTATAGCCCCACTCGTTGTCATACCAGCTAATGATCTTAGCAAGCTTGCTCTTGTCGCCTAAGACTTGAGTAAAGTCCGCTGCGAAAATCGAGCTGTGCGGGTCGTCGATGATGTCGGTACTAACGATTGGATCTTCGGTATAGCAAAGTATACCCTTTAGCGGTCCTTCGGCTGCAACGCGCATCGCCGTATTGATGTCTTGGACCGTGACGTCCTTCTTGAGATTGACCGTCAAGTCGACCATGCTGCCCGTTGCAACGGGAACGCGAACGGCGATACCAGTGAGTTTGCCCTTTAACTCAGGAATTACCAAGCCAACGGCAGAAGCTGCACCGGTCGTCGTCGGGATAATGTTGACTGCGGCTGCACGTGCTCGGTACGGATCCTTGTGAGGCAAATCCTGAACATGTTGATCGTTTGTATAAGCATGAATCGTGGTCATCAATCCGGATTCGATGCCGAACGACTCATGAAGAACCTTGGCAACTGGGGCAAGGCAGTTTGTGGTGCAACTAGCATTTGAAATGCACTTGAGGTCAGCGGTCAATTTGTGATCGTTCACCCCAAGAACGCAAGTCAAATCCGCACCATCTTTAGCAGGAGCGCTGAGGACAACTTTCTTAGCGCCAGCCGCAAGATGCGTGTCATACCCAGGCTTGCCACCCTCCGCACGTCCGACGAATATACCCGTGCTCTCGATGGCAATGTCAATTCCATGTTCGGCCCAAGGCAGCTTGGCCGGATCGCGTTCAGCCAAGGCAAGGATTTTCTTGTCATTGACATACAGGTATTTGTCGTCAGCCTTGACCGTGCCGTCGTAACGTCCGTGCGAGCTGTCGTACTTCAATAGGGTTGCCAACATTTTGTTGTCGGTCAAATCATTGATGGCGACGACTTCGAACTCATCAGGGCGGGACATCAAATTACGAAACGTGAGTCGACCAATCCGACCAAATCCATTAATTGCAACTCGAATAGGCACGGCAGAATCACCCCCAAAGCGTATGTTTTTGAAAATAGGAAACCTAAAGGCCCGCGAGCATTCGTCCATCACTTAGGATTTTGCTCAAGCCAACTGATTTACGTGAACAGCTATCTACGGTTGCAGATTATACGAGCGAGATAGTCTATCATCAACCGTAGTCCGGATTTGCTCGTTTGTTAGCGTGCAATCGTTTGACGGCAGTGAACACCGCATTGCAAACCCGATTGCTGCTATCTTTTTACCCTTATCCGTTATCCTCGGCTCGACGATGCAATCCGAACGACCAAACTGGCAACTACCAAATGGAGTAAGTCGTGGAACTTGGGATTACGTCCAAACCCCCGAAATTGCTACGGAGTACGATGCTTTTCACGACCAGCACCCTCTGCTGGAACTTGATGGCAATCTATTGGCCTCTATTCAAGAACAGTTTTCTGCGTCCAGCCTCCCTTACGTGGCCATTGATTTAGGATGCGGTACGGGCCGATCTATTTTGCACTTGGCAAAGCCCGGATGGAATTGCATCGCCGTTGACCTGAGTTGGGATATGTTGCGAGCTTGCCAAAACAAGGCCCTCCAGTCAAACAAACAACTTGCTGCACTTCATCTCAATATGGTCCAATTGGATTGCCTCCAAGACGGTATCGCGGACCTCATCGTGTGCATGTACAGTTCGTTCGGCATGGTGCGAGGAAAGAAACATCGCGCCACCATGCTCAACCATGTCCGGCGCATTTTGAAGCCGGGGGGACGATTCGTGGTGCATGTTCACAATCGCGGCTCTTGGTTGCGCGACCCGAATGGAGTTTGGTTGACCGCATGTGGATGGCTTCAATCTCGATTCAGCTCAACTTGGGAGCTTGGCGATAGAATTTATCCCTACCGCGGACTGCCATCCATGTATCTCCACGCCTTCTCGCAGAATGAATTACAAACGGAACTTCGGTCGGCCGGATTGACGGTCGAGTCGTTTCATAAACTAAACCGGCGATCAAGCGAGCTGCTCGCGTGGCCTAATTTTTTATCCCATGTGCGAGCCGGTGGATTTATCGCGTGTTGCCGTTCACCCGGCTAAACGTCCGATTTTCGTTTCTTCCTCAAGATCGACTGCAATGTTGGAGCAACGAACAAAAAAAGGCCGCAGCAAATCCCTCGATTTACCGCGACCTATTGGGTTGCACAGAAATCATCACGAGCAAACTAAGCAAGTGCCTCTTCTTCTTCGTGAACTTTGGCAGCCGACATGAATTCTTGCTGGATATTGGCAGGCATAATCTCGTACCTGTCAAAGTCCATCGTAAAACTTCCTTGGCCACCTGTCAGGTTGCTCAGCACGCGTCCAAAATGCAGCACGGACCGCAGTGGCGCGTCGCAGTTGATCGCAAAGAACCCGCCTCCAACTGGGTCGCTCCCATGAACTCGTCCCCCACGCGTACTCATGTCCGAGTAAATTTCCCCAACACTCGACTCGGGTACCGTCACCATCAGTCGAACGATGGGTTCCAAAAGACAAGGCTGAGATTCGCGGAAGATATTTCTGAACGCCATCGCACCAGCGATCTTAAATGCCGCTTCGCTGCTATCTACCGGGTGATGCTTTCCAAAGTGAACTTCGACGCAGATGTCTTGGACGACGTAACCGGCAATCACGCCTTTGTTCATTCGTTCGCGAACACCTTTTTCTACGGCCGGCATAAAGTTGCTGGGGATCGTCCCCCCCACCACGGAATCCACCCACAGGAAGTTGCTTTCTGGATCGTAGTGGTGACTCTTCAAATGGGGAAACCGTTCCTTGCTCAAAAACGCTTCGATGTCCGTTCCTTTTGGAAGCGGATAAAGTCGCATGTGGACTTCGCCGAATTGACCTCTTCCGCCACTCTGTTTCTTGTGCCGATAGCTGCCTTCGCCATTGCGGTGAATCGTTTCTCGCAACGGAATCTTGGGATCGGAAGTCTCGATTTCCAATCGGTCGCGATGCGCTAACTTGTCGCGTACAAAGGACAAATGCATTTCGCTCATCCCGGTCATTACCAATTGACTGGTTTGCGCGTCGCGTTCGATCTTGAGGGTCGGATCTTCTTCGACCAGTTTGTGTAGTGCATTAAACAATTTGTTCTCGTCGTTATGGCCCTTGGGCGTAACCGCTTGCCCGACCATGGGAATTGGAAACTGGATCTTGGGCAAATTTGCATTGCCGAGCGTAGTACCGATATGCAATTCCTCGACCTTGGCGACAGCAATAATCTCACCGGCCTCGGCGCGATCGATCGGGCGCGTTTGCCCCGCTTGGACCTCGAGAATGGGCGGGAATTTGATGTCTTTGCGACTACCGGTAACGTGAACCATCTGGTCTTTGGTTAGCGAGCCAGAATAGATGCGAATAAAGGAAAGTTTCTGCACGAACGGATCGATTCGGTTTTTGAAAACTCGCGCGATCAACGGAGCATCGGTAGTTTGCGAAATCTCAAATTCATTTCCCGATTCATCGATCGCCATGCGTTGGAGATGATCGGGTGAAGGTGCTGCCCACACCATCCCGTCCAGCAGATCTTGCAAACCAATATCGTTCTTGGCCGCAGTGCAGAAAACTGGAATTAGCGTGTGCGCCGCCAAGGCCTTAGGAACCAACTGCTTGAGCTCTTGGCCTGTTGGAATATCTCCTTCAAAGAAACGGTTCATGGTCGCCTCGTCGGCCTCGACAATGCGTTCGACGACTTCTTCATAGAGTTTCCTGGGGTCCATAACCGCGTCGCTTGGCGACGAACCATCGAAGACGCACGAGACACCGTGAATACTCGGTCCGATCCCGAGAGGTACATTGATTAGCGCGCACGCAGTTCCGAAAGTTTCTCGCAGCGATTCCAGCAATTTTGGAAGATCGATGTTATCGCCATCTAGCCGAGTCAAGACGATCATGCTGCCGATGCCGGCACGCTGGGCTTCGCGTAAGACCAAGCGCGTGTTGACCTCGATCCCCGAATGCGCATTCACACAAATGGCGGCACTATCGGCGGCAGCAAACGCTTCGATCGTATGACCGACAAAGTCCGGATAACCCGGCGTATCCAAAAGCGTAAGGTACGTTTCCCCGAAGTTGCAATGGACGACTTTCGTTTCAATGGTGTGATGATGAAGTTTTTCTTCGGAATCGAAGTCGCAAATACTCGTTCCATCGTCGACGCTCGGGCGGCCACTCGCAGCTCCACTGACCAATAACAAATGATCCAGCAGCGTGGTCTTTCCAGAGTAGCTGTGGCCGCAAAAAGCAATGTTGCGGCGATTTCCGATACTGATGTTACCCATCGCAGGTCCCCTTTAGAAAAGTTTGGGAGACTACGACGGTCGGTGCGAAACACCGGTACCGAACGAATATCGCTCTTACTCAAAAATCAGTAGCGACACTTTTTCGGTTCAGCGTTGCATCGAGATTCGCAGCCTCGGAGGATTACGAAACAGTTTGCGCATCACGGCCTCCCGCTCGCTTGAGAACTTGTCGCAAATCGAGTTGCCCTTCGTAGAGCGATCTGCCGATGATGCATCCAGGCACGTCCATCGCTATCAAGCGATCGATGTCTTCGATTGTTGTCACGCCGCCGGAAGCAATGACGGGAATACGACTGACTTGCATCATCGCTCCCAACGCTTCTACGTTTGGCCCAGACAACATCCCGTCACGGCTAATGTCGGTGTAAACGACAGCAACGACACCATCCGTTAATTGTTGTATTTGCGTAATTAGGCTTGTCGCCGTGATATGCGACGTCTTTAGCCACCCCTGAGTCGCGACCATTCCATCGCGAGCATCCAGGCCAAGAACCAAATGCCCTTTGTACTTTTCGCACATTGCTGCGAACCACTCAGGATCTTTGAGAGCCGATGTCCCGACGACCAGTCGCGATAGCCCCAGCCCAAGCAATCGCTTGATGGTCTCTTCGTTGCGGACGCCTCCACCTAACTGGATGGCGTTGCCCTGAGCGACGCTGACGATCCCGCGTATGGCTTCCTCGTTGACAATACTACCGCTACGCGCCCCATCCAAATCCACGCAGTGCAAATAGCGAGCGCCCATATCAAACCACTTGCGAGCCATTGCTGCTGGGTCATCTCCAAATACGGTATCGCGGTCATAGTCGCCTTGCTCTAGTCGCACACATTTCCCACCGAGCAAGTCAATCGCAGGCCAAATCTGCATGAACGAGGATCTTTCTTTCAGAAGACTACTTCAACCAAAACCGTAGATATCTAATCCTTGATTAGTATCACACAACGTCGCGAGACAAGCAACTAATCCAACTTCGCTTCCTCCCAAAACTCGCATTCGGCCAAGAACAGCAGGCCATGTTAAATTCACCCGCGACTTCCCAGTCACCCCCCTCCAGTCGACCTAGGCCCTGCAAATTTTCGCAAACCGCAAACTCAATTCCGCTTACAAACCTTGGCTATTCCGAGAACTCCGATAGCCGAGCCAAGATATTTTGCAGTATCGGAATGTCCGTTTCCGGTCTCTCGGGACTGCCAGGATAAACATGGTCCGCAGAAATCCACTTGCGAAGCTTGAGGAATTGCGCCGCCGAGTGTTTGTATGCCGGAACGGGTGGTCGAAAAGCGAAGCTTCCCAAATTTTGCAGCACGTCGTTCAATCCGATCGCGCGCGCATCACCTAATGACCACCAGCGATCACGCATTGCAAAGTAATCAGGCGCAAACGTTGCCAAACCAAGCAAATAATCGCTGCCATACCAAACCATGTCGATCGCCAAATCATTTCCAGTGAGCAATAGAAAATCAGGCCGGACTTGGTCGCGAACTGATAACCTCTCCCATTCCATCTGGCGATCCAGAGACGAATGCTTTGCACCATAACACGCAGGGACCTGCAATAATTCACGGTAAAGTTCCAGTGAATAAATCCTGCCAAATGGAGCGAACATTTTGCCTAATTCGAACGCCAAAAAACGGTCACAGGCAGATCCAAACGAACGGTAAGCATCAAGCAATGCTTCATCGGCAAGCCCCGTTAAGCCAAAGGACTGAAAGATGATGGGAGTTCCGCCATGCTTGACAACGTCCGATATGCCTCGCAAATATCGCGACCCATCGTACTTAGCTCCAGCCAAGTCACCGACAAATACACCCGCAACATATTCGCGTCCTTGCGATAGTCTCTGGGTCCGTTCCAGTACTTCGCTACGAATCCGTTCGTCGATCAAATTCGCATAGCCCGTGTCCATATTCACCGCGGGAATCAACCCCGTCCGCCAAGTCCGCTCGAGATGTTGCTCAAAGCCGTCCCAGTCCACGTCAACCTTGGTCGCCATGGGCAACAAGATCGCCGACATACCGACGATTTTTCTGCGAGGACGAATACAGGGGATGGTCGTACCCGAATGCTCTGCACTGATCATGGAGGGGACTCAATCAACGACGTGGGAATCGTCGGCAAAGTGGTATTTTCCGGCTTGGCAGTGTACCAGCTCGCGACTTCTGATTGAAGCTGCGTTATTGCGTTGGTTATTTCGACGGCACGCCGAGCGACGTCGTTTCTTTGCCAGCGGTCTTCCGGGTGAACGTACAATTCGACTCCCGTCTCATATGCCTGATCATCCGCGAGGGACTTGCCTGACTGGAGTCCACACCAAGAGGGCGTACGAAGCATCCACATCTTTTTGTGCTGGGCGAATGCGAACTGATTTCGGTTTGCCCAACGATGCGACTGATTCTGGCTTTGCAGTTTCAACAAGTCTTGAGAACATCGTCGTACGACTTCTTGTTCGACCGGCAATTGCAACCATTCCGCCAAGGTTGCCCTCAAATCCGCAGGTTGTACTAACTCGTTGGAGCGACGACCAAGCTCCGCGCCGCACTCCCACAAGATTAACGGGCAGTGAACCCTCTCAGCATGCAACATATCGCGATGAAGACCAATCGTGCGATGCTCCCCCATGGGATAGCCTTGGAGTCCAACCAACACCACCAATAGCTCGTTTGGATTTGGATCGTCATTAATCGTGGATCGCAACCATCCCCAAGCTTCGTCGAGCACACGAGCTTGCGCCGCTGCCGCTTGCGCCCAACCCAGCACGATATCCGGATCGGACTCGTCATTCAAATCGATTTCAGGGGGCTCGGTCTCTTGCGGAGGATCGGGATCGTCCTCCCCCTTGAGTTCTTCGCGCCAATAGTACGGCGCATCCCAAGGTCCACGCCATCCGCGAGAATGAATCCACAACAAAGCGGGGCTTTCATCGCATGCCAACCAACTACCCAGCGCGGTTTCGAATAGGTTCCCCACGGCCGTTTGCGGCTGATCGTCGTCATCATTTTCTATCCCAGCGACCTTGACGATTTGCTGAAAATCCTCGGCACCCGCAACGTGAATCAACTCCGATTGATCCGTTACCAACATGCTGTCCAGATGCGAGCGCGAAACGAGTTCTCCAAGCGATTGGCCGACGTTCGCAGGCTGCTCCGCGGCGTGCCATCCAAACCACAGCGAGCGATACAACGACGCCAATCGAATCGAGTCTAGCCAAAATTGATCGCAAGTCAGCGCGCGAATAGACGACGCATTCAACTCGGGTGTCTCTACCCAAGAACCACCATAGGCTCCCAGCATATTGCAGCCAAGTCCTTCTACCGCAACAACAATTGCACGTCGCGCCATTAAATCCCCTACGATCGTTACAAAATTCTTCTAAGCCAGCGATGGCAAATCTCCGAATTTGTGAATTCTCACAATCATGCCACCGGACGATGTTGATCGTAATGTACATTTTCAAGGTGGAGTAGCCACCCCCGACCTTATTAAGGAGCTTTGGCTAATTTCAAAGGGAGTCCATTACCCGTCATGGCAAGCGTTCCAGACAGCGGCATCGCCACACAATTAAGTACTGCACATTTTAGTACTGCACATTTCATGGTTCAGCCATCCGAACCAATCTGCATTTCTGGTGGGGAGCCTGAATCCCAAGCGGCTGAATCACCAACGCAGGCAGTTGCAAGAACTTCCCTAACACAAGTTACTAAACCGGATTCCGAGTTTTTCGCACAAAACTTTGATGAGAAGGCGAAACATGAACCTGTCCACCCGGCTATTCCTCCGCTGCCAACTCGTAGGCTTTGGGGAATTGACTTTTCCTCCGTCTCCGCACAACAAGCCCTCGATCGTATCGATGTTCTCGTGTTCCGACATGATCCTGCGTTCGTCATCACCGCCAACTTGAATTAT
The DNA here is from genome assembly GCA_031373875.1 of Pirellulaceae bacterium. Lineage (GTDB taxonomy): Bacteria > Planctomycetota > Planctomycetia > Pirellulales > Pirellulaceae > JANMGV01. The sequence goes on from JANMNK010000947.1 coordinate 15,113, forward strand.
GTCATGCTGTGCGATGCAAACGTGAACCTGCCAATCGTGACACAGCAAGCTGCGATGGTTCTGTGCGACGGGATGCCAATCCTGTGGCGGTCCAGGTTCGATACGCAATCGTTACCGGAGCGAGTTGCTGGCTCCGATCTAATTTATAAGATTTGCGAGCGGGCTGCCTTCCGCGGTCATCGCGTCTATTTCTTAGGCGGAGCCGAAGGCGTGGCCCAAAAAGCTGCCGATCGCCTCGCGAAAATGTATCCTGGTTTGATCGTCGCGGGTGTCGATTGCCCTCCCTTCCGCGAATGGGATGAATTCGATCGGGAGTCCATCAATTGCAAGATCATCGCAGCCAAGCCCGATATTTTGCTAGTCGCATTCGGTCAACCCAAAGGTGAATTCTGGATCTACGAAAACTATAAAAAACTCGGCGTTCCCGTCAGTATTCAGTTAGGCGCATCATTCGATTTCGTAGCCGGAACCGCACGACGCGCGCCGAAAATATTTCAGCGAGTTGGATTGGAATGGCTTTACCGCGCCCTATCCCAACCTGTCCGCTTGGTCCCTCGCTACTGGAAAAATTTCTGCTTTCTCCTAAAAACGCTACGCCAAGAAATCATCGCGAGCGCATCACAGGAATAACGCCTACTCGCTCTCGATCATTTTGTATTATTGAATTGCCAACCCAGCAGCTTCGGTTAGGCGATTAAACAACGCACGGAATGCGACGTAATGGATTGCCTGCAATGTTGCCTTGGGACCAGCCAATTCAACTGCCTTGGCCACTTCGGCATCCGTCAGTACGACGGGCGACGCCGCCAAATTCTTTGCCACAACCAACAACGCCTTATCCGCGTCGGATACATGCGAGGCAGGAATATCATCCAATGCAAAGATTGCATCATCGGTCGCCCCTAATGACAGCATCCGGTTGCGAGCCAATCCCAGGGCGTACCAAGCTCGATCTTGTCGCGCAGTAACCCAAGCGATCTGACTCTTCAACAAAGGCGATAACGCCTCGCATTTTTCCGCAGTTTCAACACCTTGTATCAACCGCTTGCCAGCTACCGGAAAATGTCCGACCAAACGCATCCACTGAGGCAATTTCTCGGACGTCGTCGTGTCACCCAAAACAGTGCGAGTTTTATCTTCGTCTGCTAACGGCAATCTCGGCTTGCGAACTTTCGCTAATTCCAATTGCTTTTGTGTTTCTTGCCGAGACTCTAATTCGGGACGTTGCACTCGTGTCGAGGTTGCTAATTCGCTTGAGGCAACTGTATTCGGCAACGATGCGACGCGGGATGGTATGGCTCGAAACCGTTCGGAAGTTTCCGTCAAATACGAGTGCGATTCAATCGCCGCTGTAACCGCTGGCGATGTCTGCGAAGCCGCAGGTCGACCAAAATTGCCTCCACTCGAAGATTGCGGGAC
>JANMNK010000989.1:0-7081 GCA_031373875.1 Pirellulaceae bacterium
CCAGCGGGGCTTGAGTCGGCTCAACAAGCCACGCTAACTTTGATTGTAGCTGAAATCGACAATCTCTAAGACATCGAATTGCTAGATATTTTTGCGGATGTCCCAAGCTGCGAGCAGCCGCGCTCTTTGTTGTCCGGTGCGGGTCAAAACATTGTCGAAGCATTGTGCACGGCCAAATTGGCTTCGTCGAAAAGTGAAGGACGTCGTATCGTCGAACAAGGTGGCGCTTACGTCAACAACCGTCGAATCGATAGTTTGACCTATAATTTGACCGAATCGGATTTGGCCAGCGAATCGGTCATCGTTTTACGCAGCGGGAAACGCAAGTACGCGCTCCTTAGGTTTGTTTGAGGTTTACTCCCAAGTTGCAAGTTCCCTGAATGGATTCAGATCATGACAACGACCCAACCCAAGCGAATATTGATCTCCCGATTGAGTGCGATCGGTGATTGCGTCGAAACAATGCCTGTGGCGACGGCTCTAAAACGAGCGTGGCCAGATTGCGAAATCACCTGGATTGTGGATTGCGCTGCCGAGCAGCTTTTGACAATCCATCCCGCTGTCGATCGTGTTATTCGCGTCCGCAAAGGCTTCCTGAAAAAACCTTCTTCGATATTAAGACTTCGGCGGCAACTTCGTTCGCATCGCTTTGACATCGTCATCGATCCCCAGGGCCTAATCAAGAGCGCCTTGGTTGGATGGCTTTCGGGGGCCAAGCGGCGGTTTGGTTTCGATTCGTCCCAAGCCCGCGAGCAAGCTTGGTGGTTCTATACCGACTGCGTGCAAGCTACAGAGGATCACTTGGTTGATCGACATCTTCAATTGCTGGAGCCATTGGGGATAGCTCGTACGCCTGCTTCCTTTGATTTTCAAATTCCTGATTCCGACACCAAATGGTGCAAGTCATTTCTTAAAACGGAAGGACTCCGGCCGCACGATTTTGTGGTTATCAATCCGGGCGCTGGCTGGGCAAGTCGGCGATGGCCAGCAGATCGATTCGGACGGGTGGGCGAGGAGTTGTGGAGCCAGCACGAAATGCGGTCAATCATCGTATGGTCTGGCGATGCAGAGTACGAACTGGCTTCGGAAATTCGGCGTTATTGTCCTGTGGCAGTGATCGCCCCCAGTACTTCGCTGACTCAACTGTCGGCTGTGATTGCGAATAGTCGGTTTGTCGTGACTTCCGACACGGGACCAATGCATATGGCAGCAGCGATTGGCACCCCGTGCATCGCACTCTTTGGCATTACAAATCCATCGCACTGTGGACCTTATGGCGTAGGGCATGTGGTTATTCAGAAAGGCGAAGTACCCGTATTAACCAGTCGCGAGCGACGTAATTGCGATAATTCCGTATTGCGTCAAATTCAAGTTAGCGATGTATCGGACGCTTGTCGAGAATTGCTCAACAATCAACATCACCGATGTTATGTTGGCGGTCAGCTTGTTCAAAAGTCAGCATAGTTTTCATGAGTTCACAGTTTGACAAAGCGAAGCGTACAGCAGGAACGGAGACTTTTTTAAAAGTTTGCTCCGACCATCGCTGCGATTGTCGATAGACTGGATGGTTCTAAAGGAGTTGCTTGCGAATTCGACACCCCCCATTTTGTTAGACAACAAAGATACTGATCAACCTAAAGCAAATCGTAGGATCGCTCCTTCGATCGACAATTCCAAAGGGCCTGTTTCGTGACCGTTCGAATTCGACCATTTCTGAACTCTGATTCACCATGCTTGGCGAAGTTATGGAACGTTCATCACCAATTGGCCGGCGTTCCTGGACAGTTCACCGAATCAGAATGGGAATATTCGGTGCTCGGCAAATTGATCTTTGAGCCCGACGGGCTATTGATTGCCGAAAACGACACAGGCGCATTGGGCTTTGTTCATGCAGTTACTTTAGAAACAGAATGTGATTCGCCGGAATCTAAGACCGAAGGCCTGATAAATGCACTCTGCGTTTCGGAACATCCTGAAGAAGACGAGATCGCGCATAAATTGATGCATGCTGCCGAACAATACTTGGAAAGATGCGATGTTAAACGTGTTTTTGCGACAAGCAGTCCGGATCGGTTCGCATTCTATTTGGGAGTTGGTGACACCGCTGGGGTGATCGGAGTTGCGTCTCGCGACGTGCGCTTGCAAAAATGGCTTGAGCAGTCTGGCTATGTGAGAGGTGCGTCTGTCGACTCATGGCAGATTCCATTAGCGAATTTTCGTACTCCGATGGATCGAACGCAAATTGCCATTCGACGCCAAGGAAAAATAGAGAGCTTGAGTAATCCCGCCTCCGATAAATCGTGGTGGCTTGCTACGGTATTAGGTCATGGAGAGATGTTTGCGTTCAAGCTGATCATGCGAGAAACAAACGCGATAGAAAAGCGAGTTGACTTTTGGCAACCCGAGTTTGCTTCGCTAAATACATCGGGAGCTTTTATGCATTTGATTATGCCCAAGATCGTCGACCAGACGTCGCTAGATCACTACTCATACCTAATTTCAGAAGCTTTGAGGCATTTTCAGCAGGGACGAATTTCGCGTGTCCGAACGGCCATTTATAGTGACGATGAGTTCGGCAATCGGCTTCTCGAGCGTCTCAACTTCCGAAAGGACCTGCAAGGTACCTTGTATGAAAAACGCGGCACGTAAATCCGACGGTTGAGGTGTGGCGTCAAATAGCGGTGACTAAATAGGAGTGACTTCGACCGATACTGACAGATTCTGAGTTCCACCGCCAAGATAAACGCCGCGAATGGGAACCAAGTCCGCGTAATCGCGGCCCCAACCAATCGGAATATGGTCGGTATTGCACGTGCAAGAATTTGTGGGGTCGAAATCAAGCCACCCCATTTCAAATCCACAATAAACCGATACCCAAGCATGTGATTGATCGGCCCCCACGTTCTTGGACGAGTCCTCCGATCGAATCGTTCGCAAATAACCACTCACGTATCGCGCAGGGATTCCAATCGAGCGCAGGCATGCAATTTGGACGTGAGCGAAATCTTGGCATACACCTTTGCGAAGCCGAAAAGCGTCTTCTGTGGGCGTGTCCACTTGGGTTGCGTTGACGTCATATGCAAATTCGGCATGGATTCGTTTGGTCAAATCCAAGACGCCATCCAGGATGCTGGTCCCATTGTCAAATGAAAGTCGAGCGTACTCGGCAAACGCTGGAGCACGACGTATGCGAGGGGAACGGAATGTGAATAGGCAAGTTTGCACCCAGGCCGGATCCGTGCGCTCGCCAACACCATCGCGAACGGACTCCCAAGAAGGACTGGTAGAATGATCCGGCCAAACTTGATCGACCACAGTCAACCGACTCTTCGCCGTTACCGACAACAGTTTATGGTCTTCTTCTATCGAAAAACAATGCACAACATTTCCGAAGAAATCATTTCGTTTGCGGGTGTATTGTGGATGCGGCCGAATGTGAAGTCGGTGTGAATCGCACAAAACATTGCCATCCGTACGCGGCGATAGCAGCAATAAGTTGTGACAGACGCGAACTGGCAGCTCATAGTGGAACGTGGTCGTATGCTGGATCAAGTAATTTGCATTCACGGAATTATTTCCCTGGTTGCAGAAGCGAAATATCGCTGGGTACCAGCATGTATCAAAAACCGACCTGAAATCTCGTTCGCTAGTTTCGGCAACTGTTCATAGACTCGCAGTAATAATCGCGACAGCGCAAGTCGATCTCCGCGCGTATCGACTTGCGCAAGCTCAAGAACATCCGCCAGCTTTACCGCGTTACTCAAAGAGAGAGATAGTCGCAATTCCATTGGCAATTGTGCTTGCGTTGCATTTCGCGGGAGTTTCTCGATGTGCCCCACAATCGTCTCCAATTGAAAAACAAGCGAACGCGGATTCGAATCGTCCGTCAACAACAAATCAAGAACTGTGGGGAATTGCAAATTGGAAAGATAACGCGACCGGTACGTCATCAAACTATCGCAAACTTGAAGCACAGTCTCAAGCACGCCCGCATCATCTTGTTTCTTACAATGCACGGCCAACATGATTCTTAGTATTTGGGACGTGTACATGGAACGCTCAATCCGTCGACCGAGGTCCATCAGACGCCAACCCTGCGTGCGGGTCATGTTTTCGCTGGATAAGCCTGATAAAGCGGAAAGCGAAATAATTGCCGAATCAAGGACGCCAAGCACATCGGACGCATCCCACATAAATTGCTTTTCCGGGCGCACCATCAAGGCATCGACGGAGTACATCACTCGAAGAGCGTCGAGGGATATGCGATCTCGTACCGAAGACGCGATATGAATCGCATTCGTAACGGCCGATCGCAGTGATTGTGGATTGCTCGCATCAAAGATACTTTCCGGCAACATCGATCCAATCGAAGACATCTCGGCTACTTGGTTGTTTTCCAGTTTCTTTTCGGGGACTTGTCCCAGTTCAATGCATGCACGAATCAAGCTTTCAACGGCACTGGACTGCTCTTGTTCGTTCGTCATCACCTGCAAAGTTGTACGTGCCAATCTCGCTAACTGTTCCGCTCGCTCCAAGTAACGCCCGAGCCAAAACAAATTGTCGCCAGATCGCGAAGTAAGATCAGAGCCACTTCGTTTGAGCGTGAGAACGGTTTGATTTGCTCCCAGAAGCGTTACTGGCTCCACATATGAAGTTGAAAGAATCCAAACGTCTTGACTTCGTTCGCCGCTACTCATGTTATGCGCTAAAGTATCTGGGTTGGGAGATACCCTCGCGAGAGCACCTGGCAACGCATCGTAGTTGCCTCCGGTCGCGACCAGAAACGTGCGCAACGCTAGGGACCAAGGTTGAAGTTGGCCTTTATGCAGAACGGGCGTGGTAGAGCGCGTTACGATTTCTTCCGCTACAAATTCTTGGGGCGCGTTCAGCAATCGTTTTCGAAATGTGTCTTTCTCATCGCTGGACATCAAGTGCGTTTGCACTACGGTTTCCTGGTTTCCTCGAAATGCGCGGCGAAACTGCACTTGATCGAATCGATTCAAGACTATTTGCAATTGGCCAGCATCACCGCACCACCAAGTTTCGATGGAAGGCAACCGAAGATCTTGATTAAGAAAATGTTGACAGATTCGCGGCAGGAAAGGCATGAGGATGGGCGATTCTGCAATCGCCGTACCCAGCGCGTTAGCAACCGAAACACCGGACGAACGAATCACTTCTAACAAGCCTGGAATCCCCGCCTCGCTAGTACCAAACAATTCAACTGGATCTGCCAAGTGGTCTTCAAACCTGCGAAAGAGCACCTCAACGGGAAGCAAACCGCCAAGCGTTTTAACAACAACGCGATTTTCCCGAACAGCCAGATCGCCACCCTCGACCAGTGTCTAACCCAAATATCGGGCAAGTAGTGAATCTTCGGCATACGAGCGACTTGACGGGCCTTTACTCCACATTGCGATGCGAGGATTATCCTGATGTCGGCTTGCCAAACTGCGAAGCGTTTCCCGCAACGTAATAAAAAACGAGGCAAGTCGCTGTACATTGCAATTGCGAAAAGCAGTCGGCAAGATGCGGGAAGCGATCAATCGGTTTTCCAGTATGTAGCCAAGGCCAAATGGAGACCTTGTTCGATCGCCCATCGCTCGCCACTGGCCGGTGGGCAAACGCACCACGTCTGCAGCATAAAGATGCAGATGCCGTTTCGTTGAACTAGTAAGAGTGTGATATGCCGGGAAATAGTTTTCGTGCCCGTACAAAACATCCGGTGGTACGATTCTTTCCTGAAGCAGCGTTTGTGGCCCAAATAGATCGAGCACGACTAAGTCAGCAATTAAAGCACGCTGTTTTAGGCCCTCCGTCAGTACCTTCCATTCGGTCTCTTGGATAACCAGCGGTATCGGGTCCAAAATCCAAGGACGCGACACACCGGCACCTGCGTCATGCGGATTGAACGTGACGCCTTCCTCTGATATTTGTCGACGTGTCGTTTCCCAACGTCGCTGCAACTCCACGAAATCTAGCGGATAAATCTGTTCCGCCAATTTATGGAAAGCAGGACGTACAAGACCATTCGGATCGATGGCTTCGTCATAGGCTGTCGTGGCGGGCCGATAGTTTTGGAAAATTTGAAATGGATTAGCGGAATTCATCCGTGAGTTCGCAATTTTCAGTACCGATGAGAAGGACGACGCAAATCCAATGTTAACGGGAATTCCGGATTGGATTCTTCCGAGGGCAATTCCAAGGTTCCAGGAGTATAGCCGATTTCTGAAAACCGCGCCGACCGACGCGCTTCGGCTTCATACGCATTTACTGGAAAGGTTTGGTAGTTTCTGCCCGCTGGATGCGAAACGTGGTACATGCAACCGCCAATCGATCGACGCGACCAAGAATCGAGTAAATCAATAACCAACGGTGTATGAACGGGAATGGTGGGATGTAGGCAGCTTGGCGGCTGCCACGCTCGATAGCGAACGGCACCAACAAATTGGCCCGACTGACCCGTCGGATGCAACGGGATGCGACGACCATTGCAAGTCACGACATAGCGCGAATCCAACATGCCGTCCAGCTTTACTTGAAGTCGTTCCACGGACGAATCCACAAACCGAACCGTACCGCCTCCGCCCGGTTCTTCGCCCAAGACATTCCACGGTTCAATTGCAGTCCGCAATTCCAGATGGATGTCATCGCGCGTGATCTCGCCAATTTTAGGGAATCGAAACTCGAAATGAGAACCAAACCATTCTCGTTTCAATTCAATTCCGTTTCGGTCGACTTCGTTCAAGACGTCTCCAAAGTTCGACCAATTAAAATGGGGCAGCATGAATCGGTCGTGCAACGATGTGCCCCATTCAACTAACGACTGCTCGTACGGCTTGCTCCAGAATATGGAAATCAATGATCGTATTAGCAACTGCTGGGTTAGACTCATCTGCGCATGCGGAGGCATTTCAAAGCCCCTGAATTCGACTAAGCCCAATCGACCTGTCGAACTATCCGGCGAGTAAAGTTTGTCAATACAAAATTCAGCTCGATGTGTGTTACCGGTCAAGTCAGTCAGTAAATTTCTAAATACGCGATCCACTAACCAAGGTGGGCAAAACTGGTCGCGGGATGG
>JANMNK010001185.1:0-2908 GCA_031373875.1 Pirellulaceae bacterium
GTCAGCGTCTTTGTCGAAAAGCTATAATCGATATCGCCGGTCATGAGGCGACGATTTTCCAAAGCTTCCATCCCGATCTTGGTGAAGTGATTTCGTTTGCGTGACATTTTGTTTCTCCTCGTTAAGTGAATGATAAATAAGCCAACAAAGGCTTAAGCGGGAGGAGTCCCAGAATGTTACAGGAAATGTCGCGATTTATTTTTAAGCGACAAAACATTGGAAAATCGATCGGCCGATCGCAAAGCGAAAGCGGACAAAACGTTCGCTCGCGAGTTTTTGTTCTAAAGCGTCGTTTGGCAAAACGCTTTACGTTAGAGCAATCCGTTGGCCATCAAACGCGAGTTGGCGATGGAGCGGTAATCGGCGATTCATTGTTTCGAAATCGAATTCATGCGAGACATGCGTGAAATAGGTTTGCCTCGCACCGATTTGATCTGCGGCAGCCATCGCTTCGTCAATCGAGAAATGCGTCGGATGCGGCTTGGTCCGTAAAGCATCCAATACCAGAACGTCGAGTCCTTGAAGCAGCGCCAGGGACTCATCAGGAATGCCATTCGTGTCCGTACAATAGGCGACGTTGCCAAAACGGAATCCAAGCACTTCGAAACGAGGCCCGTGAAAAAGCCGCATCGGTTGAATGCGTTGTCCAAGTATCTCAACCGGTTCCAGACCAATCGGACGAATCTCCAATTGCGGCGCAGCACCGACATGCGTGGGCTCGACATCGTAAAACGCATAATCGAACGCATGCCGAATGCGATCTTCCACTCGCTGCTCGCAGTACAACGGAACCGCGTGTCCCAACGCAAACGGAAACAAACGCAAATCGTCCAAGCCATAAAGATGGTCGACATGCTCGTGCGTAAAAATCACCGCATGCACCATTCCGATTCCTTCGCGAAGCAACTGGATTCGCAAATCGGGCGGCGTATCGATCAGCAGATTGCCTTTAGGTAATCCGAGAATCGCAGCACAACGAGTCCGATTGTTTTTCGGCAAATTACTATTGCAGACTTCACAACCACAGCCGATCGCTGGCACCCCAATCGAGGTCCCGGTCCCGAGCAAAATCATCTCGCCAGGAAATGCGATGGACTGAAAAGGTATGGGCACAAAAAATCTCCACGTATTGTCTTCATGAGCCACGCATACAAAAAAGAGTTCGCTAGGCTCACGACGAATTGCACGGAAACATGGTGACGAGGGATTCCATGGGCTGCAATGGGACATAGTCCCGCTAGCGGCAATCAACCGTTGCCCGACTTTCCCGCCGTTGCTGCTTGGAAACGACAGAGAAGGCTCAAAATCAAAGTGTCGAAGCATTCCCGCCGCATTCGACTTGACCGATCATTCCCCAGCTACTCGCCATTTTGCAACTGTGCCAATTGGTAACAGATTGTCTTTCCGTTAGAATATCAGAACGAGCGCGGTCCCGCTGACGGCAGTTTTCTATTGAATTGGATTGCTGACCAGCGTTTTCCGTTCAATTGGGTGATGATCATTTTTGAAGATCACTTTTTGAAGATCGAATGACGACCGGTTGTCTGCAATGTTTTCGACGACAAACTTACGCTACGATTTTCTCACATAATCCTGCATTCAAGCACTGGTCGCTTTGCAACAACCGATTGCTCGAATTGCCAACTGTTTTCCTATCGGAGTAAATTGAGATGACAACCAAGAAAAGGCCCTGGTTAGCTTGCTTGATGGTATTGTTACTGTCTGGTGCAACTATTGCGGACGATCCAAAACTAAATGAAAAGACAGGTGAAAAGAAGATGGAAACGGCCACATTCGGCGGCGGTTGTTTTTGGTGTACCGAAGCTGTTTTTCAACGCATGAAAGGCGTCGAGAAAGTCGTCTCGGGTTACATGGGTGGCAAAGTCGACAATCCAACCTACGAACAAGTCTGCTCTGGTATGACTGGACATGCCGAAGTGATTCAAATTACGTATGACCCTTCAGTCGCCAAATTCAAAGACCTCCTCGAAGTCTTCTGGAAAACGCACGATCCAACGACACTCAATCGCCAAGGTGCAGACGTTGGCACGCAATATCGCTCATCGGTTTTCTATCACAACGAAGAGCAAAAAAAGATTGCCGAAGAATACAAAGAGAAACTCAACAAAGCTGGCATCTACAAAAATCCGATCGTGACCGAAATTGTCGAAGCCAAGAAGTTTTATGTGGCTGAAAAATACCACCAAAATTTCTTCAATGACAACCCTCGCAACGGATATTGCCAAAACGTCGTTCGCGAGAAAGTAGAGAAATTCCGCGAGATCTTCGCTGACAAAGTCAAGGACGAAGACAAAACGAAAAAATAGCTGACTTACAATTTGATCGACGTCGTTCAGGCGAAATTCTCGCAACGTAATCAGCTAATGGCGCAGCTTGACGTTGAAGCCAACTATGCAATGTTTATCGACATTTGCGAGACGATTAGCCGATTTGGCGCTAGCCACGGTTCTCAGTCCAATAACTGCGGTTTGCACCAATCGGCTCATTCAACTTATCGCTGTCCAAAAGATTAAGCTGGACCAAGCACTAACTCACATGTTCACTTTGGCTGACCTTGACGTTGCGGAGTCTGTTGACGAATCTCGTCGCGAGAGTTTGTTTCCTCGCGAGTGATTTTGAGCCCATCTTTTGTCGCTGCATCGGCCGCTTTCTTGTCTGCATTGCCTGCAGGCTTTGACGATTTGGGTGTATTGGCGGATTTCTTATTCGACATGATCGTGTAACCTTCAAAAAAAGTGAAACGAAGCGAAACAGTCCTTCTCATCAGAAGTTTCGTGCAAATGCGATGCCGACCTTCTGGCAACGGGCCTACCCATCCCAACTTAATAGTCGGCTATTGCAGCGAACACAGAACTTTCGCCGCTGACAAATAAGTTGCTCATTAGGC
>JANMNK010001197.1:0-4448 GCA_031373875.1 Pirellulaceae bacterium
ATAAAATCCTGGAAGCGGCAGTTTGGCATCGATCAATGTCTCGCTCGACTTGCCAGCACCGAATGCAATTCTTTTGCCCCAATAATCACTCAATTGCCAGCGAATCGAATCCCCTATTCCCTTGGCACGAATACGGATTGACTCGCCTGGAGAATAAATATTCCCAAACCGAATATCTTTTGCCTCGACTGTCAAACTAGATTCAATCGGCTCACGTTTTCTCAATATCGCAACGTCGTCGATCCAAAGTTGTCCGGTGCCAACGAAACCACCGTAGGGTCGGACAAAGCAGATCGAATTCAGCTTGCCTGGCAAGTCGAGCTGTTGGTTATTGTCACCTCCGGACGAAGTTCTCGCAGCATCCAAATCTATAGCGATATATTGCCAGCTTGGTTTGTAGACGACCGGCACATCCCATTGATGCAACTCACCGTTGGCATCGTTAACTCGGAGACGAACTGGAAATGAGGTCCCATCCGTTCGTAGCCAAAACCCGATACTCAGCCCCGATCGATCAATTTCCAGTGGCGTCGAAAACTGGATTAACTCATTGTCCGTCGTGCCGCTGAACTTGTATTGCACACGCATCCCCGTTCCCGAACGGTTGCGCATTTTGGAATCGAGGTCGAGCACCGTTTTCGCATTGTTTTCACGTGAAATCGCAATCCATTTCCGCGCTGAATTCTCAAAATCGTCAATCAACGCACTTATGTCGAACGATGATTCTAAGACCGAATCATCAGGCACACTATTCAAGGGCATCCATTCAGACTGAGCACGGCTAACTGAGGACGCATAACAAGCTGTTAATACTGAAAGTGCGAAAAACAATTTCTTCATCGTAAAATTCGCCTCCTGCAACGCTTCCAAAATCCGTCTTCAACAGTGGTCTCTGGTACAAGTCCGCAGCGAAACCATTTTGCAAGTACAACGGGGATGCATCATCGATCAGCAGGCCCGACTTTCAACCCTTGACGCAACAGTACACCCAAGCCAACCAGTCCTGGACGGCGATTATAGTTGCTACAAAATAAAAACGGGCAGCCTCTAGCCGTACAGTTTGTACACTTCCTTATGATTGAGCTTTTTAGCTTTGATCCGGCCGCCGGATAGTTTCTCTCCGTTGGGGTCGATATAAACACGACCCGTTTTACCTGGTCGCACGCTCATGACGTGGATATTGAAGATAAAGGCACGATCACTTGTAGCAGTGAACCAGTGGACGTTGTCTTTGTAATCGGTCACCGTAGAGTAGTCGCTGGCTTTGAACGCGCGATCGATTGTCGGAGTAATGATCATATGCTCCTTGTCATCTTCCAAGCGATCGTAATGGCGACCTTGGAATGTGCCATCCAATATCAAGAACGCTGTCGCCATATTGTCGTGGCCGTGAGGAACGACGGAACGATTTTTCGCCAAAGCAAACACTTGGTGACCAAAGACCAACTCCGTCGGCAATCCGTCGACCTTGGGCAACACGGCATGCATGCTCTGCTCGCCTTGCTCGGGTGGTTTGGCTTGTTTTACCAATGCTTCGAAGTCAATAAATTTGAGCATCTCGGTAAGCTCTACTTTACTGAATAGCTCTTCGACTTTGGTTTGCCACTGCTCCTGCTCGAGCTTCATGCCTTTCAAGTCTTCGCTCCACTGATTGATTTCAGCCAACCAAGCAGCAGCGATCGGTCGAATCTCTCCCCCAAACGCGTTCGTGCGAAATAGGCTATCGAGCAAAGACCATGTCAGTAGGGAACCAACCATCTGCTGCTGGAACTCGCGCCGTGTCACATTCATTTCTTTGCCTCTATTTCAGTTCGAAGATTCGAATTCTCAAATCGTAGATAGAGTATTGCTAACCCGTATCGAATCGAATTGCAAGCAACTATTCGTTGAATTCTCTGTTCCCCTCCAAGAAGGGCTTGTTCAGGATCAAAAAAAACGTTGAGTGCTGATGAGCAATAGGAGCTTGCCGTAATAAGCAAGAACATTGACCAGTGTGCGTGGTTGCTGCGACAGTGCCGTTGGGTTAGGCTGATTTCGCGTCCTTTCCAAAGTCCATAATTTCGCCCTAATTCAGGAGCGAATCCGATGAATTGCATGAGCTATTTGTTCAAGCATACGGTTCGATTTTTGCCTCTCGTCCTCTGCTCGCTATTCCCCGCAAGCCTCTTGGCAATCGATCCTGACAGCCAAGTCCTCGCAGCCAATGCACGACGGCTTGTCCAAGCGTTCGAATTGCTGGGTCAACCTTTCGATTCGGCGTTCATCGCCGAACTAGAAACGGCTTGCTTGGCAGAAGATGCAATTCGCATTCAATCGCTCTTGGACACAAAAGCTTTTTGCATTGTGTCAATCAATCCCGAATCACGTGTCAAAGCGGAACGGGGCGCGGCGAAGCCCGTTTTGCAGCAATCGGGTTACATTCCTTTTTTAATCAAAATCAACAATCAAGGAGCAGTTAAAACTCCGTTACTCGTGCAAAGCCCTCAAGCCGGTCCTTCGTACGCGGGCGTGGCCGAGCTGAGTATGCAGCGACAAGATCAACTTGCCCTCCGCGAGAACGAAGCCAAGTCCGACAGTCCTCACCGATTCCTTCACCTCGACTTTTTTTCGCAGTCACCGCTATCGATCCCACCATCCGGCGCGTCGATCGAATACGCAATCTTGTTGATATATTGTGCTGAGGAAGGCTCGCGAGAAGCCACGCTCAATTTTTCAGCCGGACCAGGGACTCAAGACTTAGGATTCCGCGCCGAATTGCCTGTCGTGTTCGAGTCGCAACCAGCGATACCAGTTCGGTTGTCGATCAAAGATTTTGACGGCACGGTAGCTTACGCAAAGCTAACGATTCGCGACGGTCAAGGACACGTCTATCCGCCGCAACCGCGACGCATTGCACCCGATCTTTTTTTCCAAGCTCACATCTATCGCCAAGACGGCGAGACGGTGTTGCTGCCGCCAGGAGAGTTTTCCGTCGAGTCGTCCCGAGGACCCGAGTACGTGGTCAAACAACAATCGACCATGGTCCGCGCGAATCAAGACAACCTCTTGAGCGTGCAATTATCGCGGTGGGTCAACCCTATGGATTTTGGATTCTATTGCGGAGACCATCATATTCATGGCGCGGGTTGCGCGCACTACACCAGCCCCACCGAAGGCGTAACGCCGCGCGATATGTTTCGACAAGTTGCGGGGGAAGGCCTGAATGTCGGTTGCATATTAACTTGGGGGCCGTGCTTCGAATTCCAACGTCAGTTTTTCCGTCCGAACATTGACGATGTCAGCCAACCAAAAACAATTCTCAAGTACGATCTAGAAATTAGTGGCTTCGGCTCCCAAGCGTTGGGCCATGTCTGCTTGTTGAATTTGAAAGATCAAACTTATCCAGGCTCCAATGGCACGAAAGAAACCGGCTGGCCTACGTGGACGACTCCAGCATTGCGTTGGGCGAAAGATCAAGGAGCCGTTACCGGTTTTGCGCACTCGGCAAGCGGTTTGCAGATCAACCCCACAAATGCGGCAAAACGTTTAATGGCACAACTCGATGCTGACCAAAGTCAGCTTGTTACACTTCGCGAATCCGAAGCGGGTCTATTGCCCGATCGATTCGAACGTATCGACGCAGACAGCGACGGATTCTTGAGCCAATTGGAATTGCAGATCGCAATCGACAAAGCAGCAGATAAACTTCCCAACTTGGCCGTTCCAGAAATGGACAGCGTCGGAGCCATGGAATTACCTGTCGCAGTGGCCGCTGGCGTCTGCGATTTTATCAGCGCGATGGATACACCACGGGTCGCGGAATGGAATATGTGGTACCACATTCTCAATTGCGGTTTTCCATTGAAGGTCAGCGGCGAAACGGATTTCCCCTGCATGAGCGGCCAATCGGTCGGCCAAGGTCGAACGTACGCGTGGTTGGGTACAGTAGATCAAGTCGATTTCGGGTCTTGGTGCCAAGCGCTTGCGAGTGGCAGGTCGTATGTGTCGGACGGATTCGCTCACGCACTCGAATTTTCTATTGCTTCGACCAATGACACCGCCGTTCTTGGAGAAACCCTCGACATTCCCAAGCCGGCCGCTGTCACCGTCAAAGCCAAAGTCGCGTTTGCCCCACAAGTTCCCGAGTCCGTAGCGTATGGAACGAGAATGGTCGAAGGAAAACAGCGTTTCACGGGCGATACCGTAACCTTGCACGGCCCTCGTTCCGACCGTTGGATTGCAGGCGGACAACGCATGGTCGAATTGGTTGCCAATGGCGTAGTTGTCGCGACCCAATCCGTCCCCGCCGATGGACAGTCGCATGATTTGGAATTTCAAATTCCCATTCAACAAAGCAGTTGGATCGCGCTGCGATGTTTTCCGCAACTTCACACCAATCCCGTGAACGTCATCGTGTCCGAAAAACCAATTCGGGCTTCGGCAGCAAGTGCTCGATGGTGCGAGGAGAC
>JANMNK010001204.1:0-7127 GCA_031373875.1 Pirellulaceae bacterium
GTTGCGGACGGAGTGTGATCTTAACGCATCCACAGAGTTGGAACCTAACTTGTTTACCTCAGCCATCTCCCATACTCGGCCCCGGTTAGAAGGATTCGAGCCGGAACGATTTCGTCTCACAAACCCATTTACTTGATTTCACAACAGTCCTTGGGCAATTCAATCGGTTAGTGTCGAAAATTGACGCTGGTTGTTTTTTATTGTACCCTAAACTTCTTGCCCGACGACCTCCGATCGTTCAAATCGGGGATCGTGCAGTCCAGCCAGTACATCCCACCTTTAGATTCAAATTGGAGTGTTCATATCATGCGCGATGTCGTGCGCTCTGTGAAGAATCCAAACGTGTTGGAAAATGTATGGCCTTCGCTGTCTCGTACCAATGTTGCTTGCTTGAGCTTTATTGGTTACGTGCTTGTGTTCTTAATCTGGGACTGCTCAGACGTTCGGGGAACGGACGATGAACACGATTTTTTTGAGCGAAACGTGCGTCCTATTTTCTTGGACAAGTGCATTGAGTGTCACGGCGATGAGAATCCTGAGTCCGGGCTTCGCTTGACGTCAAAGTCCAATTTTTTGCGAGGCGGCGATTCGGGGCCGGTTGCAATTGAAAGATCGCCCGAGAAGAGTTTGCTGATCGAGGCGGTTCAGCAACGCGGCAAGCTCAAAATGCCGCCGGATGGTCGACTTTCTCCCGTAGAAATTGACGCCCTCAGTAAATGGGTCGAGATGGGAATGCCTTGGCCAGAAAGCAGCGGCGGGATTCGGAAAGCTACAGGCGAATTCAAAATAACCGACAAAGATCGCCAGCATTGGTCGTTCCAGGCGATAACCGATCCACTCATCCCAGATCCCACGAATTCAACTTGGTGCCAAGCGTCGATTGACTATTTCGTGCTTTCCAAAATTCAGGCTGCAGGTCGCGAGCCATACCAACAAGCCGATCGACGCACACTATTGCGACGAGCATATTTTGATATGATCGGGCTACCACCGACTTGGGAGGACGTAAGCGATTTTGTGACCGACCCGCTGCCCACAAGTGATGCTTTCCAGAAAGTGATTGAGCGATTGCTGGTCTCTCCTCGCTACGGCGAACACTGGGGACGGCATTGGCTGGACGTCGCCCGCTTTGCCGACACGAAAGACGGTGTCTTGATGTATGGCGATGACCGTATCCGACCTTTTGCATACACTTACCGCGATTACGTCGTGCGGGCATTTAACGAAGACATTCCTTTCGATCAGTTTGTTTGCGACCAAATCGCTGCGGATCTCGTCGAGCCCAAAGTCGAGCCTTGGCGATTGGCAGGAATGGGATTTTTGACGCTGGGGCGGATGTTTGATAACAACATCCATGATGTCATCGATGATCAGATCGATACGGTATCGCGAGGCTTCTTGGGATTGACGGTCGCTTGTTCGCGTTGCCACGATCACAAATACGATCCCATTTCTACTGCCGATTACTATTCGATGTACGGTGTTTTTGCGAGCAGCGAGGCTCCCTTCGAACTGCCAAAAATCGCAATCGAGTCGTCGCCCGAAGCGACGGAATTTGAAAAACAGTATGCCGTTAAACGCGACGAAGTGTACAAACTGCGAGAGGATCAGTTTGCATTGTTGACCGAAACGGCGCGTCAGAGAGTTGGTGACTATCTCGTCCATGTCGCAACCACAAAGCCTGATCCATTGGAATCCGCTATTTTCTTTCTGTCACTTGCTCCCGAGGATTTGCGTCCTCAAATTATCGCACGTTGGAGGCTATTTCTCGATCAGCCACACATGGCGGACGATGCTGTATTTGGTCCTTGGTATCAAGTCTTCTACGGAGAAGATCGGAATCTTGCGCTTGATGCACACCGCATTGCAGCCTTAAAAAATCGCTGGACAAATACTCCTGTTGGCACGCAGTCGACGCAAATCAATCCAGTAATTCGCGAAGCCTTAGTCCAGTCCGATTTTTCAACACGAGCGGATTTTGCACGATTGTACGCGGCTGTATTCGTGCGAATCTACGAGCAATTCAAAGACGTCTCGACGGGAAGTGGCACTGCGTCGCCGGTCGTTCTTGATGAATATCAACAGCAATTGCTCGATGTCATCGTAGGTCGTGACAGTCCGTTGTACTTTCCGAAAAGCCATACTCGTCAATACATGTCCCGTGCTCAGAAAGATGAGTATGGTGGCAAGCAACAGGAAATGGATCGTATGGCGGTCAAGTCACCTCATGCTGCGCCGCGAGCGATGTCTCTTTGCGATGCTGAGAGCGCATTCGAACCGCGTATTTTTGTCCGCGGCAATCCTTCGCAACTTGGTCGTCACGTTCCGCGACAGTTTCTGGAAACTATCTCAGGTTCGGATCGTAAACCGTTTGCTTCCGGCAGCGGGCGACTGGATTTGGCTCACGCTATTGCAAACTCACAAAACCCGCTTACTGCGCGCGTTTTCGTCAATCGCGTTTGGATGCATCACTTTGGCGAACCACTGGTGTCGACGCCGAGCGATTTTGGAAACCGGAGTAATCAACCTGCTGACATCGCGCTGCTCGATCACCTCGCGTCTCAGTTCATCAAGAGCGGGTGGTCTGTCAAGCAATTGCATCGTCTGATTCTCCAGTCTGCAGCTTGGCAGCAATCGACGATGCACGACGCAAACGACGTTGCGATCGACTCAATGTTTCCCCATCGACAGCGTCTAAGTATGGAATCTATGCGCGATACGTTGCTTGCCGTTTCCGGTCGACTTGAGAATCGTGACGGCGGCAAGTCTACGGATATCAGCGATCCTCAAAACCGGTTGCGCACGATCTACGGATTGGTCGATCGGCAAAGTTTGCCTGGAATGTTTCGCGCGTTTGACTTCGCTTCGCCCGATCAATCGGTTGAACGTCGTTCGCGTACGATGGTTCCTCAGCAGACACTGTTCGCACTAAATTCTCCCTTTGTGATCGAGCAAGCTAAATCGTTGCTCGCCCGAGCCGAAGTATTCGGCTTGACGGACGCATCGGCACGCATTTCGGTTTTGTTCGAGATTGTGCTGCAACGGCAAGTATCTGAATCGGAAAAATCTGCTTGCTTAACATTTTTAGATTCCTAAAACCAGCCTGATACGACTTTAACGCGTTGGGAACAGCTTGCGCAAATCTTGCTGTGCTCCAACGAATTGATGTATGTGGATTAAGGAGATCGTTCATGTTTCGAATACGACAAGATGCGATCGACCAAGCTCAGTCTTGCTCGCTTTCACGGCGTCAACTGTTGACGAGCATGGGAACGGGCTTGGGGATGTTGGGGTTGTTCGGATTGCTAAGCGACGAATCGAAAGCAACCGCCGATATCGAGAAACACAATCCGTTAACTTCGAAAACGCCGCATTTTCCGGCCAAGATCAAACATGTCATTCATATCTACTTGAACGGTGGTCCTTCGCAAGTTGACACGTTTGATCCCAAGCCCATGTTGGCTAAATACAACGGTCAGCCTTTGCCTGTCGATAACAAATTGACAACCGAACGGCAAACGGGAGCAGCTTTAGCTTCACCTTTCAAGTTTCATCGATACGGGCAGAGCGGCTTGCCGGTCAGCGAGATTTTCGCCAAGACGGCGCAGCACGTTGATGACATTTGTTTTATTCGATCCATGCACGCCAATACACCTAACCATGAGCAATCGATGCGGCTGATGAATTGTGGTGATGAACGATTATCGCGTCCCAGCCTAGGCGCCTGGGTAAATTACGGATTGGGAACGGAGAATGCGAACTTACCGGGATACATTGCATTGTGCCCTGGATTACCAGTCGCTGATGTCTCAAACTGGCGTGCCGCTTTTTTGCCCGGGATCTATCAAGGTACTCATCTGGATTCCCGCAAAACGAAAGTGGATGAGTTGATCGAGAATATTAGAAACAGCGTCATATCTCGCGTGGACCAACGTCGGCAAATTGATTTACTTCAACAGTTCAATCGCGAACACCAGCAATCCCGTACTGACGAACCAGAACTGGAAACACGTATTCAAGCTTTTGAGTTGGCTTATCGAATGCAGATGGAAGCGACCGATGCATTCGATTTGTCTCAAGAGCCAAAGTACATCCACGATGCATATGGCACAGAACTGCATGGTCGTCAATTGTTGCTTGCCCGTCGGCTAATCGAACGAGGCGTGCGTTATGTGCAGTTGTTTCACGGCGACGTTCAGCCTTGGGATAGTCACAATAACATCGCAGCGGAGCACAAGAAACTTGCCGGTGAATGCGACGGACCAATTGCGGCATTGCTAACCGATCTCAAGCAACGAGGTTTATTCGACGAGACGCTGGTGATTTGCGGTGGAGAATTCGGGCGAACGCCTGCCGTTGAATTGGTGAATGGTCAACCGGGTGGCGGTCGAGATCACAATCACTGGGGCTTTACCGTTTGGTTAGCGGGTGGGGGAATTCGCGGCGGCACGACCTATGGAGCAACCGACGAGTTTGGATACCGAGCCGTTGAAAACCCCGTCCATGTTCACGATCTTCATGCGACCATTCTCCATTTGTTAGGGTTTGATCACACAAGATTGACTTATCGGCATGCAGGACGCGATTACCGACTAACGGATGTTTACGGCAATGTCATTAAGGAAATCTTGACCTAAGGTGACAGCGTTTCTTAGCACGGTCTCGGCTGTGGTTAAACAACGCTTCAGTGAAAACAAAGGCAACGAATCGAATGTTTGTCAAACGGGATGGGCTTAAGACTTTTTTTGCATTTCTGTTGCTTACTGCTCAAGCGAATGTCTGGGCTCAACAGGACTCCCTCAAAAATATGCCTAGTGTCAAAGTCCTCGATGTACGGCGTGCATTTCATAATGGCGATCACAACGCGTTTACCGATCTATGCCGATTTGACGATCACATCTATTTGTGCTTTCGGAGTTGCCCGGATGGGCACATGGTTCACCCGTCCGCTTCGATTATCGTTGTGCGAAGCCGCGATGGAAAGGAATGGCAGCAGGTGCACCGATTCCAAGTGCCTCGGCGCGACACACGCGATCCGCATTTTCTTGACTTTCGCGGCAAGTTATTCGTCTATACCGGTACGTGGTACAGTGGCGACACGACGATTCCGCAATCTGAATACGAACTGAACGATCACTTAGGGTTCGCTGTACAAACGGTCGACGGAGTTTCATGGGATGGCCCTTTCATGATGGAAGGAACCTTCGGCCATTATGTTTGGCGAGCAGCCGCACATGGTGATCGAGCGTACTTGTGTGGTCGTCGCAAGCCCGGATTCGAAATTGGCCCACGCGGAGAACCACCGAATATCGAGTCCGTCATGCTGGAAAGCGATGATGGTCTGATTTGGCGAAAGCGGGCGCTTTTTCAAGAAACGCTAGGCGATGAAACAACTTTTCTCTTCGAATCCGATGGCGCGGTTGTGGCTGTTGGACGGCATGGTACTGGTAAGGAAGCAAAATTGCTGTGCGCTGCCCCGCCATACACCGATTGGTCACGACAGAACTTAAATTTTTCCGTGGGTGGTCCGCTGATCGTAAAGTGGGGCGAACAATATTTGGTTGGAGGCAGGAAGACGACTCTCGATCGAGGGCCAAAGACGACGTTATGGTGGCTCACTGGAAATCGATTGCAAGAATGCGCCGAATTGCCGAGCGCGGGCGATAACTCTTATCCAGGCTTTGTGCAGCTTGACAAGTACCGAGCGTTGATTTCGTATTACTCGTCGCACGAAAACGACGATTCGGGGAATCCAATTACTGCGATTTATCTAGCTGAAATTCAGCGAGTTGATTAGAACCGTCGTTTGTTGTTTCGATTGCCTTTGTGTCACCGGGAAAAGGGGAAAACAATGTATCATCGTCGGCAAATTTTATTGGCGAGTGGAGTCGTCGCCGGAACGGTAGTCTTTGGCAGTAAGAATTTACGCGCAACGAGTGGGACGGAGCAACAATCCGGCAATTCGAAAATGAATTGTTACGTCCGAGTTGCTTCAGTCAGTTTCACGCCGCCTTTTCACGATCATGCCAAGGACGGAGTTAATCTTCAGTCCTTGCGGGATATGACCGCTCAAGTCGCAAAAGAAAAGCCCGATTTTATTTGCTATCCCGAAATATGTACTTGTGTCGGCGGGGGGATGGAGAAAGGTATTCGCTCGGCACCCGAGTTGGAACCGTACGTTGCTGAGGTTGCCAAGATCGCGAGAGAATTCGATTCAGCCATCGTAGCGCCCTTTCTTGAAAGGGCGGGCCAGCACGTATACAACTCCGTTCCAATCGTGAACCGCAAAGGCGAACTGGTTTTAGTCTACCGCAAGAACTATCCAACTACCGGCGAGTTAGAAGCGGGCATCTCGCCGGGTACAGAAATTCCAGTTGCAGACTGCGACGGCGTGCGAGTTGGCGCTGCGGTGTGTTTCGATGCAAATTTTGACCACGTTGCGGCCGAGCTAGAACGTCAGCGAGCGAGGCTTGTGTTTTGGCCTTCGATGTATTGGGGCGGTCAGTTTCTTCAGCATTGGGCACTGCGTTACGGGTTCAGTATCGCAGTCGCCTATGGAGCCGAGAGCGCGATTATCGACATGAACGGACAGTATCTAGTGAAACAAGGCGGTGATACTCTGCAAGTTCGCCAGAAAAGGTTACCGCCGTGGGCAAGTGCTGACATTCATGTTAATCGTGACGTGTTTCATCTCGATTTCAACCAAGACAAATTCGCCGCAATTCGGTCCAAGTATGACTCCCAGGTGACCATCGATGTGCATCAACCTGAAGGTATTTTTCTCTTAGCTTCGAATCAGCCTGAACTAACAGTAAAAGCCATTGCCGAAGAATTCAAGCTGGAAACGATGCGCGACTATATAGCGCGAAGCGTTCAAATACGCAGTGACAAGCTGAAACAAAAATAGACCGTGACTAAAGAATCGTAGAACGGGTTTCAACCCGTTACCTCTAGTTCTACCAACTTCAACAATACTAGGACGTGATTGAAAAACCTTAGCAGGTTCAATTACCAAGGCGTCATGCCACCGTTCACGCAGATGGTTTGTCCCGTCACGAACGAAGCCTCTTCGCTTACCAAATAATGCACCGCGTGAGCGACATCCTCGGGAGTGCCCCAACGATCGG
>JANMNK010001205.1:0-6538 GCA_031373875.1 Pirellulaceae bacterium
GACGACAAAGGTTGGGTGGCGGTTATCCACGATGAACCAGCGCGAAAAAGAAACCTCATCAAGGCTATTACGCATCTTGTCCATTTCGGAGCTTGCCAATGCAGCTTCGCGATAATAGTCCGTCGCGTTCCGTGGCGAAGCGTTTGCGGCGGCCAGTTTCCAATACTCCTCGACAGGATTGCAGTCGCGCCCCATATAAATCAAAACGCGATCGGGTGACTGGGCTAACCAAGCGTCAAACCACGCCATAGCGGCCAAGCTCGGCGTTTCGATATCGGTTGGAAACCATATGATCGCATCCAGCTTTCTTGATCTCCCCGAGAGTCCCGAAAATTTGTAGATACGGAACCCTTGATCGGTCAACAAATTCTTGAAAACGCTCGATCCGGCGACGCTGTTCCTTCCGTTCCAATCATTAGGCTCAGCATAAGCTCGTCCAGGTTCGCGCGAGGTATTTGTACAACCGGAACATGCGGCAAGTACCAACGTGAGTAGCAATAATGCCAACGCACCCTGTAATCGGTTGGCCGCTTTAGCAAACGGGAACATCAAACCATCCCTCCCGAATTTGTAATGGCGGGCGCGGCCGGTACGGGCGGCATAGGTTCAAGTTCGTTGACTACGACCAATCGATTCCGGAATTCGTCGAGTGAATTCCAGCATTCATTGAAACTTTTTTCCGACAGTTCGTGGCGTCCAAAGAACACCCATTCAAACGCCAACATCACGCGTTCGACAATTATTCGAAGCTGTAGATCGGATTTGATTTCACGCAAATACATGCGATTAGTCTTTCCCCGTTGAAGCCGAATGCGGCGATTGCGATCAAGCTCAACCAGAACATAGCTAAAAAGGTAAATGATCGCGCGAGAATAGTCTCGGTTTTGTCGCGCTGCATCGGCTTCTTCGAGCAGTCCACGCACGGGCAGTTCAAGCTGGAATGGCAAGTCGGAAATTTTCGCTGCCGTGAGTTCCAAGTCCTCGCTGGACTCGCGGCGAAATCGGCCTGAAAAATAGCTTCCGTTTCGATACAGAACAAAGAGAATAATCGCAACGATCAAGAGAACGCCGGTGATGGAGATAACGAGCCAATAGGTTTGGAGCATGGTCCAAAAAGATCCGCTAAACCAATTGCGATTGAACGTTCGAGGCGGTGCGGGCGGTGAAATAGAACGGTGTCGAGCGTCCAAGAAATCACGAGATAGACTACTCGGGAAAACCAGTTTGCCTTCGTCGGAATACCAGTTGCTCGTCGTGCCCTTTTCAAGCGCCTGTTTATCGGAGGGCAAAATATCGTTGGTTGCCGGCTCTTGCGCCGTTGCAGAGCTTGTCATCGCAGTGGCAACCACCAAGACGATCAACCTACCAAACGCAATGAGTCGTTGATTGGTCGCTCGATTCCTTGCGCCCTGTTGTTCCCAAAGTCGTGGAGAGTCGTTCATGCGGCGGCCTCCAGACGTTCTGCTTCGGCTCGCAACCGCAAATCGATTTCCCAACCTTCCAATCGAATACGGCTATCGATATAGCTCAGGAACCGAAAAACGGTGGCCCACGAAGCGATCAGCCAAAGATTGATTGGAGTCAAAAGCAAATCGTACCACCAATTCCATACCATCGAATCGGTCGATACGTTGATCAAAAAAGCTTCGCCAAACATCAAAATTGGCAACGAAACGCCGAAGAGCATAAACGCTAATAAAAAGCGACCGATGAGATCGGACGACAGCGGCGTGTGCAGCGAATAACTTCGTTTGCTATAAGACATGCCCGATTTATGCCTGGGTGCGCGAAGCGGGCATTGCTCGAGAATCAATATCTCAGGAGCAAACGGTCGACTTGCTCGTAAGGCTCCCACAATTCCAACCAGCACCAAGCCGATAAATAGAACTTCGACTGCTGCGGAAAATCGGCCCTCGGGCCAAAGCAGCATCAGCAAAGGAATGCCCAGCAAGCCGCCTCGTAGAATTCCCAGAACCAAAAACGAACCAAAAAAACGCTTGCGAATCGCGCGTAGAACTTCTCGGGTCGATGGTTTCTCAACAAAGACGGCTTGTCCTAAATAGAATGTCGTGCCCAACATGGCCAACGGCGACTCGAGAAAAACGAGGACGCTACTATGGAACAGGTAGCGAAACCGTAACCAACCTTCGGTCCACTCATAGGAGCTTTGCAGCAGAATCGGTTCGTATTGTAATAGCGGCCATAGCACGATGAAGTTTAAGATCATCATCGGGGCAGCACCGGCAAGCGACCAAAACAGGATCGGTCTCCAATACTCGCGAATGAGTAACAGACTCAGATCGAAAGTCTCAAGCAACGAACGCTGGCGGATGGAGATTTTCGTTTTGTCAAGCTGCATGCTGGTCCCCTTGTGGGAATCCGAGCACGACAAAGTAAAACATCAAACCGCAACTTGCCATCATGGACCATGCCGCTTTGAACAGGTAAGGCAACGGTGACGGCGAAATGAAACCCTCGGTAAAGGCCGCCAATACAAATAACACAACCGCTGTCATCATCACCGGAAGAGCTCGGAGCGTTTGCAATCGAAGCGAATCGTATCTACGAAATCCCGCCGTCATTATAAGCCCAATTCCAAGTCGCAATCCGGCCGCCGCAGACAGAACAATGGCAGTCAACTCAAACGGCCCGTGAGCCGTGACGAAGTGAAAAAAATTCTCTCCTTGCGGTACATCCGCACGCGCCATGTATCCAAACACCGTTCCGATGCTGACAGCGTTCTCGCACAGCGTTAGTACCGTCGGCAAGATCAGCGGGCCAGTAGCAAAACATTTGAGGCCGATGCCGGTGTTATGTTGAATGTAAAACGACGACATGGCGATGTAGTGGTCGAAATTGGCAGCAAGCGGTTCGTCGTACATTTCTTCGAACTGTTCGAGTTGTTCCTTGCCAAGCACTTTTTCCGCAAAGCCTGGATACCTATTGGGATTCCATGCGAAGAGCGCCGACAGAAGCAATATCCCAAAGAACAAGATGCTTGAAATCTGCACGCATGGGTCTGAGAAAATCTGCTGCGGCGCCGTCTTCCAAAGCGTCTCCATCCATCGTTCAAATTGAAATCGTTGGGAACGGTACATGAGGTTGTGCGCGCGGCCTACCAAACGGTGAAGATACTCAATGGTCGTCGGCGGCAATTGATAAGCATCCGCCATCGCCAAATCGGAGCACGCAGCCCGATACAGCTCTGAAAATCGCATCATTTCGGTCGCGTGCTTGGTCGAACGTAACTTGCGGAAGTCATTGCACATCCGTTCAAGCTCGGCCCAACTGGCTCGCCGCTGATCAAGGACATCACCTATTCTCATTGGTTCCCTCAGTTGGTTTTTTCGGCAAAAGCGTGGGTTCTGCGGGATCTGTCTCGTTTACGATTTCTACGTCGAATGGCTCAAGTTCGGCAATCAGTTCCACATTAACTTCGGAATCATTCGTATCCTGCAAGGCAGACGATTCCGGTGCGTAGGTCGTGACGTTTTCGGCGTTTAGTTGCATCGGAATTCCTAACCCGACTGACTCAGTTCCGGTGGTCGGTCCATATACGCCTGCAAGCTGTGGATAGGGTGAGCCCACGGGCGTGAGCAATTCCTGTTGCATTGGGCTTGGCGAGTCCTTGAGCGCAAATGACTCCGAAGATTTGGCGATAAAGTCCCTGTGATAAAGCGCACATAACATGAGGTCAGGACTGGTGTCTTCGCGAAATCCAAACTGACGCATTAACGGCTTGGCTAGTTTGCTGGCCAATTCCAAACGTCGACCCATGCTGATCAACGCTCTTCGCTCAACATACAGCGCAATCGTTTGTGCCAAGCTCCGTGACATGACGAATGTTGGAGGAATGTGTTCGCTCAGTTGAGCGGCAAGTGGTTCGTCGAGCTTTGCATGCCGGGCGAACCAAGTCTTTTCATCGATGACAACCATTGTTCCCGCAGCGATGTCGCCCAGACGCTGCATTCGACTGGTCAAGGTCATCGAAGCAATGCCAACCGTAAAAATCGGAATCCAGCCGGGCATATCGATAAACATACAGTT
Organism: Pirellulaceae bacterium; assembly: GCA_031373875.1. Lineage (GTDB taxonomy): Bacteria > Planctomycetota > Planctomycetia > Pirellulales > Pirellulaceae > JANMGV01. Next base: position 4,048 of record JANMNK010001205.1, read on the forward strand.
GAGCGGAACGAACGGGAAGAAATCGGCAAAGCGTAAGAAATTTCGAATCGTTGCTTGAACAGCGTTGATCGGATGGCCATCAATCGAAATAACCCGCAGTCCCAGGAGCCGCTTGCCCGGTGTTTGGCCATTCCAAAAAATCTCGAACAATAGACCATAAAACCATTCAAGAAGAAAAAGCGAAATCAACATGAAGAAGGCAAACGCAGCAGCGCTCAACGGGAAAATCGCGGTAATTCCGGAACACGAAAAACCAATGAATAGCAAAGTGATAGACGCCATTCGCAAAATAAAATCCATCACGAATGCGGGCAACCGTCGAAATGGACCAGCTAACCGATATTCGAACCGAATATTTTCTGGTGTCGATATTTGAACCGACAGATCAAGTGGAATGGCGCGTTCAAGCATAAAGAAAAGGTGTGATAAGCGTTAGTTGAATTGACGTCAGCTTTCCACACGATGCTTGTTCGCAAGCATGAAAGCGTTGTTGATTAAGGCATGACCTTTTCCGACGATGTTGCCAGCCTGTGGAGATCGGAACCGAAATTAGATCCGCCACCAAAGCTCCTCTTTCTCCCTATTGCAAAATAGCGTCGTTCCAAAACCGCTATGCTTCCAACTGCGTCGTGATGTTTCCTATTGTAACCTAAGCCAAGTGGCGAAGGTATTACCGCTTGAGACCCGGAAGAGAACCATTTTCTAACTTATTTCTGCTGCTATGTGCCCCATAGAAAAAAACAGCCGATCGATCTTAATATCGATCCGGCCGCCCGCACTTTCAGATTGTGTCGATCGCGGCTATCTGCCGCTCAAGTTTATGCCTAACGCCGATTGTCAGAGGTAGCTTGCATGAAACGGAAAATGTAGTACGCCATCGTGAGGACTGCCTGCAATGTGGCTGCGACGTAAGTCAGAGCAGCGGCGTTTAATACCCGACTAACGTACGGCAAATCGGGGCCTGAGATGATACCCAAGTTCACCAATTCGGTTTTAGCCCTCGAACTGGCATCGAATTCGACTGGCAGGTTTACTAACTGAAAAACGACGGTTGCGCCGAATAGTATAATCCCCGCCAAGAAAACCCACGTTCCTAATTTGGCCATTGCCGAAAAAGCCATCATCATGCCCACCATCAGCAGAATGGTACCGATGCTACTTCCAAAATTTGCAGCGGGAACAGCCAAGTTGCGAATCACTAGTGGCGCGTATCGTCGAGCGTCCTGAATAGCATGACCCGCTTCGTGTGCTGCCACGCCAACGCTGACCATCGACGATCCGGCAAAAACATCGCGACTAAGGCGCAAGACCTTGGCAGAAGGGTCGTAATGATCGGACAAGTGGCCTGCAACTTGTTCGATTTCCACATTTTGCAAACCATTGTGATCGAGGATACGACGCGCTGCTTCGAAACCGGTCATCCGAGCGGGAACTTGGCTCATGCTGCGATACGCTGAGCTTAACCAAAACTGTGCCAGCATCGCCAAAAGTAACGCCGGAGCGATAAAAACTAATTGCATAATGTCGAAAAACATTTTTCCCCTCAATTCCTACACTCGAAAACTAGCTACGACCAACGTGACCAACCTGTTCACCCGTAGAAAATCGCGATAAGGTAATCTACTGCTCAAGCTTTTTCATGCTGGCGGAAACTACGCAAAACTTGTTTTTTGGTTCTCTTTGACAAGTTTGCTGGTCCGCTTCGAAAAGCTACAGGCAACATCTCAGCCGAAACCGTATCTTCGAAACTCGAAAACACAGATCGTTCTGCAAGCGAAAACTATAAGCACATACCGTGCCGTCATTTTGACAATCGGGAATTCATCACCGTTGCACTTCCAAATCGCCAATTTTTATCTATTTTAGAACATTCGCCCACCAAGCGAGGGCAGTTCGCATAGGTAAAGACGGCTTTTCCGATTCGCAAGGCTTTAATAAACGATATGTCTCAGTTATCGGTATATTCGATGGTTCGTCGTAAACGCCTCGATCTTGGCGTTGCCCTTTGTATCGGCGTGGCGACCCTCAGTTTGGGATGCACACCCGTGGTGGAGTCATCAAACAATTCCCCGGTAGAGGCCTTGAAGCCTGTAGAATCCCTGAAGCCGGTAGATGCACTGAAGACTGCACCGAAAGCCGCTACAACTCCCCTGCCCGACTTGCTCCGACAGACATTGCAAGACAACTTTGCCGGACGCGAGCTTTCGATGAATACGAACGCTGCGTGGCAGATTTTGCACGGCGTGCTTGCCTATGATCGCGATTTGACAGCGAACGAAAATGGTGTTCGTGTCAATGTGCTCGATCGGTTGTTCCACGGAGGTCAAGTTACCGGCTGGGAGTTGCTCGACGGCGAACAGCTTCCCAAAACCGGACAGATGGGGATGAAAGCTCGCCTCGAACCGGGCAGCTACATAGGCCAAGGCCACGTGGATCAGTGGCTTGCCATTCTTGCACAAATCGATGTGCCTCTCGACCAAGAAGTCCTGGT
>JANMNK010001218.1:0-5126 GCA_031373875.1 Pirellulaceae bacterium
AGCCAACCAGAAGCTCTAGCGCGCTCTTTGTCGCCAAAGACTTGACCAATCGAGCGGACGGCGCATGGAAACGCGCCCGCTTGCAACATCCCCATCAGCCCCCAGACACACACGAGCGACCAGTAATTCTGTGCAAGGCCCGTCAATCCTGTTGCTAGCGACCAAAGCACGGCGTAAATCAAAATGGCTCGGCGACCGCCAATTTTATCAGCCAGCCTGCCTGCAGGCAGTTGCATCAGGGCGTAACCCAAATGCCAAGCTGATTGAAGGAGCCCGAGCGCTTTTGTCGCTTCAATCAAATTCAAATCGCGGCCAATTTCTTGCAAAGGTACGCTGATCGCCGCCCGCTGTATGTACGCGATCAGCGCAATCGCCCACAAATACGCGAGGATGACATAACGCATTGCATTGGCCCGCTTTCCGTAAAGTTCACGTTCCCGATTTTTGCGAGAGCATGCCGCGACTTGAGTGAATTGCTACCTGCAAGCGATCGTACAAGCGGTCAACTTCGATAGCCGTTTCGTGGTCCAATTGCCAACTGTTTGGCTCGCGTCGAATTGTGTTCTTGAAGATACCGCGTTTGACGAGCAAGTATTTTTCGATCGCCAAAAACCCGTCGAGCCCAGCTTGCAATTGCAACGCGACGATCGCACAGATCGGAAAATAGAGCTGATAGATGACGTCATCGAACTGGTTACTGTCAGTGGATATGCTTCCAAGCTCTAATGCTCGCCAAAGGGCAACGATCCCGTCTAACATGTCCATACCCGGCATTGTTCCGGCGATTCCCCGTCGATAGCTGTCGACCAACAGGATTCCGCCCGAGCCCTCGAAGATTCTTGCTCGACCACCGGTCGCGTCGCGCAAAGCGGACAGATTGGGACCGATAGGTGACGCCTCAGGTTTGAATAGAATCTTTTCAGGCCCATATTCTTCAAGCAAGGTTGTGTGAACAGCAAGCGGGATGGCTTGGCCCACGTATCCCGACGCATCTTGGACAATCAAAGGGACTTCGACACAATCAGCTACGGATCGAAAATAGTCAAGCAACGATTCGGAGGAGAGTCGCATGGTCACTGGTGGTACCGCCATCACGGCATCGCAACCCGAGCTTTCAGCGGCCTGCGAAAACTCGCAAGCCATCCGAATACTCTCTGCGCCAACAGCGGCAAAAACACTACCTCGGCCTGCAGCAGCAGCTACGATCCAATCCGTCAATTGAATTCTTTCTGAATAAGACAATCTCAGGATTTCAGAGACCATGCCTGTACCCACTCCGTCTGCTCCAACGTCAAAAGCCCACTCAACTTCGAGGGCAAGGCAATCGCGATCGATGTCGCCCGACGCAAGGAACGGCGTATGGAGAATTGGTAATACACCATGAATCTTTTTTGGCACGGCTGCTCCTTAGGAATGTAATAAAGTATTCTTCGGTGAAGGGTGGGCAAGCAGAGATTTTGGAAATGGGTTTGGTGAGGTCAAAACAACAGTTAGCAGTCGCGTACACAGTCCATGCGAATCTTACCAATCGCCGACCCCGCCGTCACGATAGAATACACGCTGGGCGATTTCTTGTTCGAATGGATGACGCTGGACTTCGGATTCGTTAATTACAACCCCAAGGCCAGGACGCGTGTTGGGCCGCACGATTCTACCATTCAGATCCACTTGAAATCCTTCTTCAACGACATCGTTGCGCCACGGAACATCGTTGTGTACGGATTCGCAAATAATGTAACTTGGCTGAGAAAATCCGAACTCAATAGAAGCGGCCGTGCTGACGGGTCCTTGAGGATTATGGGGTGCGAGCGCGATTCGATAAGCATCCGCCAAAGCTGCAATTCGTCGCGCTTCGCTGAATCCTCCACAATGCGTGATATCTAATTGACAGATTTCGCATCCGCGTAGAGCAAACAAATCGCGAAACGCCGACAAGTGCGTGACGCGCTCGCCCGTCGCTATCGGAGTCGTTACGGCCGCATTGATTGCTGCCAATTCCGCGACGCTCTCCGGCCAGCAAGGCTCTTCGAGAAAATATAGTCCGTACGGGTCAAGTGCTTTTGCAAACCGCATTCCCATTGCAGGCGAAGGTCGCGCGTGGCAATCGACCATGATGTCGATATTGTCGCCGACCGCGTCACGCATGGCTGCTACACACGACTCTGCGGCCTTGACCGCTTGCAAACCTTCGATCGGCATCGTCGGTGGCACGGCCATGGACTTGAAAGCAGTAAAACCTTCGGCAACAGCTTGTCGTGCCAAATCGGCAAACTGTTTTGCATTATCGACGGGCGTTTCGTAAAAGCTCTCCATGCTTCCGCCGCCCAAATGACAATAAAGCCGAATAAAGTCCCGAACTGGTCCGCCCCAAAGCTGATGACAAGGGACGCCATGAATTTTGCCAACAATATCCCAGAGCGCGAGGTCAATTCCAGCGATTGCCGTCGAGCGTACGATTCCGCTTCCATGCCAAAAATGCTGACGCCACATCATCTGCCAAAGATGCTCCACGCGTGTCGGGTTTTGACCGACGAGCAATTGCGAGATGTCCTCAATTGCACCGACAATGCTGCGAGTGTGCCATTCCAGCGTTGCTTCGCCCCATCCAAACAGGCCGGGCTGGTTCGTGATAACTTTCACGAAAACCCAATTGCGCATGCGTGCATGGCAAACCAAAGTCTCGATGCGTTCAATTCTTATTTCCATCGTAACTCCGCATGAAAGTTCTGATATATCCGCATCGTTCGCAATTGTATCCTCAAAAAGCGAAGGTTATGCTAAGGCGAATAGGCAACTTGTGGTTAGAATGTATCCTATAGATAGTGCTGCTGCCACCTTCCCCCTTCTACTGCCTGTTCCCACCCCCACCATCATTTACATTCGTTTGACCCAAGTTCTCCAAGAGTCGAATAAATCCGCATCATTTTGAATGCACTGGCGATCATGTGTTTCGTAAACTGAAAACAGAATTCGAGACGTTCCTGAATCACGCGAATTCAATAGGAGACAAATGAACTATGCGAGCTTTCCGTCGCATCCTGATCTCCTCGATCATTTCCTGTTTGATCGTCATGCTATCGCTATGCCTTGAGTTGTCCGCTCAAGTGCAGGTGGATTATTTGTCTCAAGTCAAACCGGTACTTGCCGAACGATGTTTAGCCTGTCATGGCGTCTTGAAACAAGAAGGCGGTTTGAGACTTGACACGGCAGCGTTCGCTCGCAAAGGCGGCGATAGCGGCCCTGCAATTGTTCCAGGCGATTCTTTAGCAAGTCATATTTATGCGCGAGTAACCTCGACGGACGAGTTAGATCGTATGCCCCAAGAAGGCGATCCGCTCAAACCAGAACAGATTGCAGTTTTGAAAGCATGGATCGAGCAAAATGCATCCGCTCCGGTCGATGAACAGCCCGAGAAGGACCCACGCGAACATTGGGCTTTTCATCCAGTCGTGCGGCCCGAAGTACCCACCGAAACGAATACAGACCAAACACACGATTGGTCTCGAAACGCAATTGACACGTTCATCCAACGCTCCCATCGCGAGCATGGACTGACGCCGCAATTCGAAGCGGACCGCGAGACGCTCGTTCGACGACTTTACATTGACTTGATCGGCATGCCACCTACGACCGACGAATTGGTGTCCATCGATTCGGACAAAGGCCCCGATTGGTATGAGAAAATCACGCTACGATTGCTTGACGATCGCAGGCACGGCGAACGATGGGCAAGGCATTGGATGGACATTTGGCGTTACAGCGACTGGTGGGGGCTAGGCGATCAGCTTCGCAATAGTCAGCAACACATGTGGCATTGGCGCGACTGGATCATTGAGTCGTTAAACGCGAATACACCGTACGATGAAATGGTCCGGCAGATGCTTGCCGCCGACGAAATCTACCCAGATGACTTAGGCAAACTACGGGCAACCGGGTTACTGGCTAGAAACTATTTTTTGTTTAACCGAAATCCTTGGATGGAGGAGACCGTCGAGCACGTCAATAAAGCGTTTTTGGGACTGACGATGAACTGCGCGAAATGCCATGATCACAAATTTGATCCTATCACCCAAGAAGACTTTTACGCCATGCGAGCCTTCTTTGAGCCGTATCATGTGCGGTTGGATATGGTTCCAGGAGAAGTCGATCTTGCGCGCGATGGCATTCCGAGAGTGTTTGATTCGCTGATCGATACGCCAACCTACCTCTACGTGCGCGGCCAAGAAAGCCAGCCTGACAAATCCAAAGTGATTCCGCCCCGCGTCCCACAGTTGCTTGCTTTTAAGGAGCTTGCCGTTGAAAAGGTCACGTTGCCTCTCGGAGCATGGCAACCAGAGCGACAACCGTGGGTGCTCGATAATCACATCGCCGCAGCAAACAACAACATTGTAAAGGCCGAAGCAGCGTTAGCAGATGCACAGAAAAAAGTTGATGCGGCTTCGGAGAAGTTGCACGAGCTAACGCAACATGCTGAGTCAGTCGCTAAACCTGCCAATCCAATTACAAGTCGTTTCGATCCAGTAGCAGAACGCGTGAACGACAGTTTTGTGACACTGGATCCGAGTCGTTGGAAACTGCTTGGTGGCGACTGGGTCCATGAAGCGGGGCGGTTGGAACAACGACGCGATGGACCTGATCGTGCTGCTTTGCGATTTTTGCCCGAGCTGCCGCAAGACTTTGATGCGACACTCCGATTCACGATTCGCGGGGGAAGCCAATGGCGAAGTGTCGGCATCGAGTTTGATGCATCAGGCGACCCAGCGTCGGCTTTACAGCAAGACAGTCAATTGGTTTACATGAGCGGTTACGCTGGCGGATCCAAAATCCAAGCAGCTTATGGACGTTCTGGAAATTGGGAATATCCGCCGGACGGAGCGCGAACACTGCCGGTAATCTTAGACCACGAGTACACACTCCGCGTGCAGGTGCGAGGGGACGTTATCAATGCTTATGTCGACGGCAAATTGGAACTTGTCTATCGAACACCTCAACCAAGAACGCGCGGCGTGCTTCAGTTCATCACCTTCGACGCTCTCGCAGTGTTTCACGAAGCATCTGTGGCTTCGTTGGCAGGCGATCTTGAGCTCGTTCTACCGACCAACAGTACTGGTGCAACTCCAACGACC
>JANMNK010001225.1:0-8045 GCA_031373875.1 Pirellulaceae bacterium
AGGGGGCGATTTTGGTTGTGCCGCTGAAGTTTAGACCGTCCCAAGCCACGTTTTCGGCCGTCACATCTGGCGAATAAACGTTCCCAAAGTCCGACGAGTATCCATTCCAATCGCTGTTAAAGCGAACCCGCCATACTCCGCTTTGGGGGAGACCGATGCGGTAATTCTCGCGTAACTGGTCGCGGAAATTGCAAACCACCACGACGTCGTCACCATTTCCGCCTTGGTCCCACCGATGGAATGCGACGACTTTATTCGTGTTGTTCACGTGATAGACATTGACATTGTGACCGCGTAAACCGCGCGTGTTGTTGTACCAATTGCGACGCAGCTTGATCAAATCCGTGTACATCAATTTGATGCCAGCGAAGGTCGAGTCTTTCGCCCAATCCAAGGGATCTGTGTCTTGAAAATATCCGTCTTCGAGAAATTCTTGACCTTGGAACATCATCGGGATGCCCGGCGAAGTCATCACGAGCGCGGCACCCAAAGTCGAGCGCTTTCTCGAAAACCAACTGCCTGCATTACCGGGCCAAATCGTTTCGGGTACGCGACTGCGACCGTTGGCTACTTCGTCATGCGACTCGGTATAAACGACCCGCTCAAAAGCGTCGCCCGAGTATTTGTACTCGATCGCGCTTTTGATATCCGGCATGTTGCGATTGTCGTCGCTGCCAGGCTCAATCACTGCGCGAACCGGGTGAACGAACGCCGCATTCCATTGAGAGTCGAATCCCGCGCCCCCGGCACCCGTGTCCTTGGTTATCCAAGCGTCGTCTTGCAAATCTTCGGCGATGGAAATCTTCCAAGGCTGTGAAGCGTCAATTTCATTGTTGACCCATTGCACCAAAGACCAACCATCGGGAATCTCGCCACCCGCGTAACTGCGCATGTTGAGGACCGAGTCCCAACGCAATCCATCGATGTGAAAGTCGTTGAGCCACATCAGCGCGTTATCGCGAATATATTGGCGCACTTCGCCACGGCCAAAATCTGGTCGCGTATCACCCCAAGGCGTACTGGAGCGAGCATCTTGGTAAAAGTAGATGCCGCCTTTGCCATTTTGTGACCAACCGTCAAACTGCCAAAGCTGCATGTCGGTCGGGCCGTAATGATTGTGCACCATGTCCATTAATACGGAGATTCCTCGCTGATGTGCGGCGTTCACAAATTGCTTTAACGCCAAAGGACCGCCATAAGCCTCCTCCACAGTAAACGGATGAGCGGGATTGTATCCCCAGGAAAAATCTCCTGCGAATTCGTGGACAGGCATCAACTGAACCGCGTTGACCCCCAACGCCTGTATGTGGTCCAGTTTGGCGATCACACTAGCAAAATTTCCTGGTCGTCCACCTGGAGCATCAAACAACGTTCCCACGTGCATTTCATAGATCACCATCTCATTCCAAGTCGGTGTCTGAAAGCCGCTGTCTGTCCAATTAAACGTGGGATCAAAGATTATGGAATTGCCGACCGAGTTCGTAATGTTCTCTTCGCGTGGGTCGGTTCGCCACATCGTATTCGCTCCGTTGCGAATCACGTATTTGTACTGTTGATTTGTTCGAGCATTCCGATAATCGATTGACCAGTTGCCGTTCCCTTCGCTCCGCATTGCTGCAACATCGCCATTCCACGAATTGAAATCGCCCGCAACATGGACCGATGTCGCATTCGGAGCCCACACTCGGAAAACGGTGCCAGTACCGTGAGGAATAGCCCCCATCCCCGCTCGCGTCGCAACCTGGGTCACCAGCATGCAACTCAATTGTGCTTGGATGCGTTGGGTAGAATATAGACCGACAAAGTAGCGACCCGTTTTTAGTTTGGGATTGGTCTGGTTCGTAACCGTCAACTGATTCGTCGGGCTGCTGACCGTCAGACGTTTATCGAACACAGTCAGCGTCGGCATCGCTCCGTAGCGAATGTAGACTTGGGGAACAGGGCTTCCCAACAAACCGGCCCGGGTCAAACTGAGAAAGGAATGCCAGTCCTTAACATCCACCGTAAAATATTGCCAACGTTGGGCTTCGAGAACACCTGACCAATTTGAACCGTTCTGCAACGGAATCTGCGCCTGAACAACGCCTGATGCGAATTGAAATACAGGCGTCAAGAAAGCTACGAGTAATACAAATCGAAGATTTTGAACCAAACGAATCATCGTCAACCTAAGGCATGTCAAAGTAGTGGTTGAAAGTCATCGATGTAGGAACGCAGTCAATACGCCGCGATCCAGATGACGGGTGAAAAGATGCCATCACGATACGAATGGCTTAGAATAATGTCAACTAATAACAAATTGAGTTCAAATCGCAAAAAGCGACCAGGAACAACTTTAGATGCAATCGCGACGGGTCGGAGGAAAGCTTTTTTGGACTGGCGTGCCGCCGAGTCTTTGCTGCAAAGTCGTTGAAAAAGTACGCCAACTGAGTTACAAGGGAGTTTTTCGGTCACTCGAGAGAGAAAAACTGGACTTGAAACTGGGATGCTTGAAACTGGGATGCTTGGACGTCTGCTTTTTTCGGGCATTTTGTTCGGGATGGAAGTATTCTGGTCCCATGGCTCAGCCAATCCCTTCGGTTCTCCTCTGAGCTTTTCAAAACTTCAATAAGTTTTCCCACGAGTAATCGCATGCAAGTGTCCAGAGTTGCCAAAAAGTCTCGTAAGTCAGTGACTTCCGCAAAGCGGAAACTTCGAATCGAGTCACTTGAGCACCGCCGCATGCTCGCAGTGGATTTTCAAATCCTTAGGGACATCAACCTCCTGCCGGACTCGTTGACGCCCCGGAGTTCGGTCGAGGTCGGCAGCTTCTTGTTTTTCGAAGCAAGCTCCGCAGAAACTCGCTCGGCTCTGTGGAAGTCCGACGGGACGGTTGCCGGTACGACTCTCGTCAAAGACTTCGGATCGACAGCGTACGCAAGCTACCCTTCGCAATTGACCAACGTCAACGGAAAACTCTTTTTTGCAGTCGATGCACCCAATAAAGGTATCGAGTTGTGGTCGAGTGACGGAACGACAGCCAACACCAAACTATTGTTGGATATCAATCCGGGTGCAGCTTCGTCCTATCCAAGCTCTTTTACCAACGTCAACGGTACCCTCTATTTTGCAGCCACCAGTGCGACGCGCGGTCGAGAGCTTTGGAAGAGCAACGGTACAGTAGCAGGAACGGTTATCGTTCGAGACATCGTCGCCGGCGTGAATGGATCCTTGCCAACAAATTTGGTCAACGCAAACGGTACGTTGTTTTTCTCGGCATTTGACACAGTTCGCGGGCGCGAGTTGTGGTCGAGTAACGGGACGGTCGCGGCGACGTTGCCAGTCAAAGACATCTTTCCAGGAATCACGGGCTCCGATCCAGTCGACTTAACGGTCGTTGGACCGACACTTTATTTCTCGGCCAACAGCGCCAGTGGCCGCGAAGTTTGGAAGAGCGGGGGAACCGGCGCAACCACGGTAATAGTTCGCGATCTAGTCGTTGGAGCCACCGGTTCCAACCCTCACAACTTGACGAATTTCGGTGGAACACTTTTCTTTGCCGCAACGACCGCCGCTAATGGAACAGAATTATTCAAGTCCGGAGGTACGGCTGCGACAACGATATTGGTTCGAGATCTCGTTGGTGGCGTGACAGGTTCGTATCCGAGCAGCCTCACTGTAAGTGGCGGCGTACTTTACTTTACAGCGACCAATTCCCTTGGAACCGAACTTTGGAAAACGGACGGAACATCGGCTGGATCAGTAATCGTGCGGAACATCAACTTAACTGTGGGGGCGAGTTCGTTTCCTCAGGAGCTTGTCGACCTTGGCGGTACATTAATCTTCACAGCGGATAACGGAGTTGTGGGCCGCGAAATATGGAAAAGCAACGGGACCTCGGCAACGACATCCATTCTCAAAGACATCATGCCCGGCCCCTTGTCGTCTTATCCTACGCTACTGCGGGTCGCATTAGGTAAAGTCTACTTTGCAGCAGACAATGGCGCAATCGGAAAGGAGTTATGGAACACCGATGGTACTCCGGTCGGCACAGTGTCGATTGGGAATGTGGCGGCGGGAACGCGGGGCTCCGATCCTTCCGAGTTGATCAATGTGGGCGGTACTCTATTCTTTGCTGCAAACGACAGCCAAGGGAATGTTGAACTTTGGAAGAGCAATGGAACTGCAGGGGGGACAGTTCGCGTGAAGGACATCAATCCTGGTAGCGAAAGTTCTTTCCCGTCCGAGTTGGTTGAAATGAATGGCATCGTGTACTTTGTCGCAGACGACGGCGTCGACGGATCCGAACTGTGGAGAAGCGATGGAACGGAAACGGGAACATTTATGGTTCTCGATATCAATCCTGGCGGCTCTTTTCCGTCCGGATTAGTGAATGTTGGCGGCACACTCTATTTCTCTGCTTTTACTGACGCCGCAGGTCAAGAGTTGTGGAAAAGCGACGGTAGTTCGGGCGGCACATCGATCGTTAGAAACATTTCAGCGAACTTCGGATCCTATCCATCGCAGTTGACCGGAGTCGGCACCACATTGTACTTTGTCGCCGACAATGGAACCGGCCCAGAATTGTGGAAGTCGAATGGATCCTCGGCCGGGACGATCATGGTTCGAAACATCAACACAAGCGGTGGGTCTTACCCGCAAATTATTGGGGACATTGGCAACACATTGTTCTTCGCGGCCGACGATGGTGCGAATGGTTCCGAGCTGTGGTCGACGCAAGGGACCTTTGCAACAACGGGACTGGTCAAGGACATCAATCCGGGTGTCAGCAGCTCCGTTGGATATGGTGCTGCAGTTGTCGGCAGTCTATTATTCTTTGTGGCAAGCGACGGAGCAACCGGATTCGAGTTGTACAAATCCGACGGGACCGCAGGCGGTACGGCCTTGGTCAAAGACCTGTTGGTCGGTGCTAATAGCTCGGAACCGATGAACTTGACCAACGTTGGCGGAACGCTGTTCTTTTCGGCGAAAGATGCCACGCGGGGAATTGAGCTATTTAAGAGTGATGGATTAGCTGCGGGCACGATTATTGTGCGAGACATCTTCCCAGGTGCTGCATCGAGCCATCCATCGGAGTTTGCCGCGATCAGCGGCAAAATTTACTTTTCTGCAAACGATGGCGTGAATGGCGTCGAGGTGTGGAGCAGTAACGGGACGGCGGCAGGAACGGTTCTAGAAGAAAACATATCGCTCGGTTCCAGCAGTTCTTTTCCCAATCAAATCACTTTGGTAGGAACCCGAATGTTCCTCGTTGCGACCGGACAAAATTTTGGCAACGAAGTCTGGGCGCAAGTCGTTGGCGGCCCACCTCCACCAATTCAGACCCCGCCCACAAAACAGCCAGTACCCAAAACCGGTTCCTTGTCCGACGGTCGCGACATACTAGTGTCAAACAATCCGTTGCCGAGTACATTTGGTTCGGCGGTGGATTCGCAAGTCGTATTCCGATCATTAGATACTGGCCCGGCTCCCCTTCCTGTCTTGCCAACCTTGCGAGTTCAGACAGAGAGTTTCACAAGGCAACAGGCGTTTGCACAGTTGGGCAAACAACGAAGCCCGCGTACTCTGCAGTCGGATGCGGATATCGTTGGGGATTTTGGTCTCGCTGCGCCAATCGTAGAATCTTAACGGGAACAAAAATCGTCAACGCTACGGGGGTTGTTTATTCGGCACTTCTTCGAGTATAGCTCCCGATCGAGTACGAGTACGAGCACTGTTTCACTGAGTACGAGTACGATTTGATATGATCAAAACTGGCGATCAGCGAGAGGTCTCGTTTATTCTCTTCATAGAGCGATAGGCTCTAACCAAGCTTAGCCGCAGCTTCTTTGGCCTGCGAGTACTGCAATGCCTTGTCGCTGATGTCCATGCGGCACCAGGCTCCGGGCCAACGAACTTTTTGGACGGCAGTGTAGGCTTCGAGTTTGGCGTTCGAGATGCTCGAGCCAATCGCGGTGACGCCAAGCACTCGTCCCCCGTCGGTCAATACTCGTCCGTCGACCATCTTGGTTCCCGCATGAAAGACTTTGACATCGGGCATGCCTTGCACCAATTCGAGTCCGGTGATTTCTTTGTCTTTCTCAAATTTCCCAGGGTAGCCTTGGCTCGCTACGACCACGCAGATCGCTGGTCGCTCGTCCCAGACAGGAGCATCGATTTCGTGAAGTCGACCATCGACGGTCGCTTCGAGTATGTCGAGCAGATCGCTCTTGAGACGCATGATTAGCGGCTGGCATTCCGGATCACCGAGTCGCACGTTGTATTCCAACACTTTCGGGCCAGCATTAGTCAGCATGAGCCCCGCGTACAGTACTCCGCGAAATGGCTTGCGGTTGCGTTTCATCGCATGAATGGTCGGGACAAGTATTCGCTCTTCAATCATCTCAATCATTTCGTCATCGACGACGGGCGTTGGACAATAGGCACCCATTCCGCCGGTGTTGGGACCTGTATCGCCATCGTAAGCCGCTTTGTGATCTTGAGCGGCCGGCAAAGTTAGAATGGTCTTCCCGTCCGTGATCGCCAAAATGCTCGCTTCGGGACCATCGAGTCGTTCCTCGATAACCATCTGACTGCCCGCTTTGCCGAATTCGTTTTGACGCCCGATTCGGTCGATAGCCGTCAATGCATCTTCGCGGCGAGAACAAACAAAGACACCTTTTCCTGAAGCCAACCCATCCGCCTTAATCACTACCGGAGTCTTTTCCCGTTCGTACGGATATCGCGACTTGATATATCGCATGGCGCTATCGGCATCGCGGAACACTTGATAATCGGCGGTTGGAACGTCGGCTTGGCGCAAAACTTGTTTGCAAAAGATCTTGCTGGCTTCGAGTTGCGAGGCTGCTTTCGATGGTCCGAAAACGCGAAGTCCTTCCTCTTGGAATGCATCGACGATTCCGAGCGCCAAGGGTGTTTCGGGCCCAATGACCGTCAAGTCAACTTTTTCGGCTTTGGCAAATTTCACTAAGCCAGCGATATCGTCCGAAGCGATGGGAACGTTTTCCGCATCGATAGCCGTACCAGCATTCCCAGGAGCGACCCAAAGTCTGGTAATCCGCGGACTCTGTGAAATCTTCCAAGCCAACGCATGTTCGCGTCCGCCGCTTCCAACAACAAGAACTTTCATCGATGTTTTCCCAAAATACAAAATCCGCAATTTCGACAGGCGTCGATTGTAGTCTGATCCAACGAATCGTCGTAGACCCTACGAACTTTCAAAAACCCTATAAACCCCGCCGAAAACAGTCTCAAAATAAAGCAGGTGATCGATTCGGACTTCCACACTTGAATCGATCATTTACTAGAACTTCCATCGAAGCCGGGGAGCTATTCTATTTGACATCGCTGGCGGCTCTGTGTGGCTATTGCTGCTTGTCGCAATTTAGGCAGATGCTGAATACCATGCGTGTTTCACAAAATCTCCGTCTATGACAATCTTCTAAGCGATCGGTCCCAAATTACTTTTCTGGATTATGACATTAGTCGAAATCGATGCCGTATGCGTTGGAGTTGGCTAAAGGAATTGTGTAATATCGATGTGTAACCAGGGAACAACGGAAGTAAAGGGTTTACGGGCATGAAAAAACTACGAGCGGGCGGAGGATGGCAAGCGATTCGTTATTCGTTTGCAAAAGCCAAAGGGCTAGGCACGGGCCTCAAGCTCTATCGAGCGCTTCGATCTCGAAACGCCTGCAAGACCTGCGCACTGGGAATGGGCGGACAAAAGGGCGGGATGGTCAACGAGAAAGGATCATTCCCAGAAGTCTGCAAGAAATCGATCCAGGCAATGGCCAGCGATATGCAAAATGCCATTACTGCCGACTTTTGGAGCAAGCATCCGCTAAGTCAAATGCGTCACTGGTCGCCAAACCAACTGGAAACAAGCGGTCGGCTGATTCAACCAATCTTGTACGAGCGCGGTGCAACACACTATCGAACGATTACCTGGTCCGATGCCTTTGACCGCATCTGCAATAAACTAAAAACGGTCATGCCGGCGGAAACTTTCTGGTACTTCAGCGGGCGCAGCAGCAACGAAGCGG
>JANMNK010000084.1:0-3999 GCA_031373875.1 Pirellulaceae bacterium
TTGCCATTATGAAGCAGGACGCCGTAGGCTCCCCACGATAGAAATGTAACAACGACAGACAAAAGGACCTTGGGCAATTGAACCATTTTTTCACAGTACAATAGAGTGTGGGGTGGAGGATTTATTATTCGTCAACGCCGAACCCTTCTTCTGGCAAATCCGGGACGCAAGCGACTTTCTTGGCCACCCCGCGCGTTTCGTCAAAAAGGAATCGATGGAATCGAGCGGCGATCTGAGGAAGTTGATTCGGCATAAGGAATTCGGGCAAAACCCTGGCGTTCCCCTTTTGCGAAGCACCGTATTGTAATCCTTGCTCAATAATCTCCCAGTATCCTCTATTTCAAGTTCGAAGGCTCACGGATTGTCAGGACCAGTGCGGTGAATCACCAATTTGGGCGGTTTTGTGAATCCCTGCTTTTAACCGGTTGCGATGCTAGATTCTCGTAACTACGATGAGACTTGACGATTTAGCGTTTTCTCTGCGAACCGTCGCTTCGAAGCTTGATTGGACCGCCCTTCGCAGAATCGCGAAGTTGCAACTTAAGTCAATGTACGTCTTGTTGGAGGATTGCCGGATGAGCCGGTTGCTTACTTACGCATTTGGATTTCTTGCCACACTGGGTTTCGCAGCAAACAGTTTCGCGCAGACTGCGATGGATGAAACGTACGGGATCGGCGTTCATTCGTACTTTTCGAATAATCTGCCTCAAGCTGAATTGATCTTCACTCAGTTGATCGACAGAGGAAGCGAAGATCCACGCGTTCATTACTTCCGCGGTATCACCCAAGCTCGCCTTGGCGGTGAAGGTGCCGGTCAAGCCGATTTCGATCGCGGTGCGGAACTAGAAATGCAAGGTAAACGCGCTGTCGATATCGGTCGTGCTCTTCAACGCATCCAAGGCCCAATTCGCACGCAGTTGGAAAAGGCCCGTTCTGCTGCTCGATTGGCTTATGCAACGAAAAAGATGATGCTGGACAAGACTCGCATCGAAAAGCTCCCGCCAGGCTCAGGCGTGATGCCGAAGGATCCATTTGCTGATGATCCAAATCCAACTTCGGGAACGCCTCAGGAAATGCCCAAAGAAACTGCTCCCACTCTGCCTGCTGGCGAACCCGGCACAGATCCTGCACCGGGAGCCGAGGCACCGGGCGCCGATCCATTTGACACACCAGCTTCTGACGCCGACCCGTTTGGCGACGACGCACCTGCAGAAGGCGCAACACCTCCCGCCGACGGTGGCACTCCACCAGCTGGCGATCCCGATCCATTCGGCTAATCGCTTGATCATTTGCTGAACGGGTATTAACAAAACGAATCTCATCCTATACCCCAGCTTCTTATTTTCGAGAAGTTGGGGTTTTTTCGTCAAACATATTACCGATCAACATGAATCTCCCGCAAAGGAATCGAATAGCGATTGCTTGAAATCGAGCTTTGCCGCACGATAGTAACTAAGCAATACCAGCACTTGCCTTGAATTGAACGCCTCTCACCACCCCGCCATGGAATCGTATGAAAGTCGGACTTTTTATTCCTTGTTACGTCGACCAGTTCTATCCCGATGTTGGCATGGCAACGGTTGAGCTACTTGAGCAGCTCGGCGTCGAAGTTGATTTCCCGATCGAGCAAACTTGCTGCGGTCAACCGATGGCTAATACCGGCTGCACAGAACAGACGCGCCCCCTGGCGGAAAAGTTCTTTCGCATATTTCGCGATTACGAATACGTTGTTTGCCCTTCGGGAAGCTGCGTTTCCATGGTCCGCAATCACTATGTCGAATATTTAAACGGTCGCAAAGATTTCGAACAAACTTGTGCCCGCACCATGGAGCTTTGCGAATTCCTGACGGATGTGATGAAAGTCGATTCTTTTGCGGTAAAGTTCCCATACCGCGTCGGATTGCATGCCAGTTGTCATGGTCTTCGTGAACTTAGGCTAGACAAATGCAGCGAGCGACGCGGGGTACAGGTTAGTAAAGTGCGGCGATTGCTCGAAATGGTCGAGGGTATCGAATTCGTTAAATTGCAACGCGAAGACGAGTGCTGTGGCTTCGGTGGAACATTTGCCGTTGCTGAAGAAGGGGTCTCGGTCTTAATGGGTCGCGATCGATGCGAAGATCATATCCAAGCCGGCGCTCAGGTAATAGCGGCAACCGATATGAGTTGCCTAATGCATATGGAAGGTATCCTCCGAAGACAAAAGAGCACGATCCCCGTCATGCACATTGCCCAAGTGCTCATGGGCCGACAACCTCAAGTGATTCGTTAGCTTCGCTATTGATTAAGGCGTCCTATGAACGTTACGCATATTGACCACCCGCAACTCGCGAATGTCTTTGCTAGAAATGCAGACCGCGCTCACTGGCACGACGGCGCACTTTGGTTCGTTCGCCAAAAACGCGATCGGCAAGCTTCGTTAATTCCCGAATGGGAGGAATTAAGAGAACTTGCTGGTCAAATCAAAACGCACACTCTCGTCAACTTAGCTGACATCCTCGTCCAGTTCGAAACGAATGCGACTGCGTTGGGTGCCAAAGTGCATTGGGCAGCTGACGCCGAAGAACACAACGAAATCGTCTACTCCATCCTAAAAGAAAACAACGTCCAGCGTGTCGCCAAAAGCAAATCGATGCTCACAGAGGAATGCCACCTCAACCCGTTCCTCGAAGAACGTGGACTGAACGTGGTGGATACCGATCTTGGCGAATGGATCGTGCAACTCAGACACGAACCGCCCAGCCATATCGTCCTGCCTGCGATTCATATCAAGAAAGAAGAAGTCGGCGAGACTTTTCATCAGCATATTGGCACTCCTAAAGGAAATGCCGATCCGATCTTCCTGACGGGTGCGGCACGCAATCACCTGCGGCACAAATTTGTCGATGCCGACGCAGGGATTACCGGTGTCAATTTCGCTATCGCCGAAACGGGCGGGATTGTGGTTTGCACGAATGAAGGAAACGCTGACTTGGGAACTTCATTACCACCAATCCATATCGCTTGCATGGGAATTGAAAAACTAATTCCACGATTGGTGGACTTGTCGATATTTACTCGTTTGTTGGCTCGTAGCGCAACGGGACAGCCGATTACGACTTATACGTCTCACTTCCACGGACCACGCCCCGGCGGACAGTTGCATATCGTGCTGGTCGATAACGGCCGTACGCAAATCCGCGAAAGCCCGGACTTTCACCGATCACTCAATTGCATTCGATGCGGTGCTTGTATGAATACGTGCCCCGTGTTTCGGCGCAGCGGCGGCCACAGCTATTCGGCAACCGTCCCCGGCCCGATCGGCAGTATTCTCTCACCAGCCCAAGACCCCAAATTGCATCATAGCCTGCCGTATGCGTGTACTCTTTGCGGTTCCTGCACGGACGTTTGCCCAGTAAAGATCGATATCCACCATCAGCTATTAACTTGGCGTAGTGAGTTGGCCCATGCCAAGCTCATTCCGCTATCGAAAAGAGCTTCCATGCGGATGGTCAGCGTCATTCTACGTAACACTTGGCTGTTCAAGATTTCCGGCTGGTTCGCACGCAAGTCGCTGCGTTGGATGCCTCGATTTGCAATCTACAATTCACTCAATGCGTGGGGCAAGTCGCGCGATTTGCCTCCCGCCCCCAAAGACTCGTTCCGTGCACAATTCGCCAAGAGAAAACGTAACAAGTCATAACCCTCGATTGAAACGCGCGTCCAAATGAGCGAGCAAAGTAAACAGAAAATACTGAGTCGAATTCGCAACCATAGCCTGCCGCCGGTCGGTTTGCCGGAGGTGATCCACGGCAACTGGATTCGTTACGATGACCCAATCGCCCAACTCGGCAAGATGGTCGAATTCGTCGGCGGTTCATTCGAATGCTTGCCGTCGATCGACTCTGTTCACGACCGATTGAAAAGCTTTCCGCAAATGCAGGAAGCCAAACGGGTGCTTAGTTTGGTCGACGGAATAACGGGGAATGTGAATCTCGACAGTATTCCTGACCCACACGAGCT
>JANMNK010000113.1:0-3557 GCA_031373875.1 Pirellulaceae bacterium
CTGGTCTTCTGTTGTCCTCAAAAATGCATACGTCCCAAGTCGTTCCGAAAGCCTATCGACGGCGGAGTCGAAAACAAAACATTCAGCCAATCGCTTTGGAGACTCCACGAGTGTGCCACGAAATGCTGTATAGCCTTCAACCTTCTTCTCGAATATCGCAAGATCCGCCTGCCAAGCTTGGTCGTTGGGATACAACGTATCCAAATCCCAAGTATCGGTTACAGCAACTTCATTTCGAGCGGGGACGCGAAGCATATCCGACATGTCTATTTTTCTCTTTACTTATTGCGATGACTACGAGAATGGTTTCTGGCCGAACATGAACCAATCTCATTTGCTGCGAGAAGTTATAAAGGGCACATGAGAGCGGTTGGCCGTTGGCTGGTCAAAAAATAACACGCCCTGGCCGCTATTGCGAGAGCAGTTACGACTGCACGACGTAAAAGCTTGTGCGGAGAGTAATGATTTAAGCGTCCGCCGTTATTAGCAACCGAATGTTAGTCATCGCGTTTCTATTGAGGCGCTAGCAATCGAGTTATAGCCAACCATTTTCGCGGTACCACTGGACGGTCTCGCGGACTCGTTGGGGCAATGAAGCTTGCGGCGACCAATTTAATTCATTGATCGTTGAGGATACATCGCATTCCCAGCCGGAAGCGGCCGCTTCGCGGATCTTGTCAACCGTCAAGACAGAAAGACCTGCCGGGAGTCTTTCATTTACCCACGCCACGGTCCCAATTAACCAAAGTGGTACTGGTAGTGGAATGTGCCAAGAAGTCCCCATGGCTTCAGCAGCCCAACTGCCAAAGCGGGGAAACGAACACGTTTCCGGATCGGCAACAAAGTAGATTCCTTGTCCGTGAGGGCTCGACTGACCGGGCGCGATTCGTTGACCGATCAGTACTGCCTGCAGGATCGCATGAACCAAGTCTTGAATATGCACAAACGACATTCGCGGTATGTGGTAGCCTGCGACAGGATTGATGTGGGCTTTGGCAATTGTCTGCATCATCGCCAACACACCGCGGTCGGCAGGTCCAAAAACGATGGAAGGTCGAATGATCGTCAACGGTATGTCCGCAGCATAGCGATACGCGATCCGCTCCGCAGCAACTTTGCTTCTCCCATATAAGGACACGGGATGACTTTCACCATCCGGCGTAACTCGTTCACGACGTTTACTTGGACCAGCAGCAGCCAATGAACTAATCAAGACGACCCGCGGCGGATTCGGCAAACGGCGAGCGGCTTCAAGCACATGTTGTGTCCCTCGCATATTGCCTTGCAAGTACTCACGATACTTTCGCCCGTTGGTACAGCCGGCTACATGAATGATCGTATCGACACCTTGAAAGGACTTTGCAAGATCATCGATTGACTCCAATCCGATATCGAAATAGTGTAATCGAGATGCGTCGACTTGGATTTCTTTCGGCAGTCTGCGGTTGGTTCGGACGATCGCGTGGACGTCGATGTTTCGGTCGATCAAGGACTTGGTCAAGTTCGACCCTACAAATCCATTTGCGCCTGTGACCGCGACGGTGCGGATTTCCTTGTTTTGATCAATCGCATTTTCAAATTGCTTCGCTTGATAATCAAGTTCAAGCAACTTGGTGTGGGAAAATGGTGAATTCATGATCAACCTTACGTTTCGGAAAGTCTCCAGATTTGAATAGCTTGGATCTGTTAGGCAATTCGAATGCCAGATGATAAACGATTATTCGTCTACCTACAATTAAAAATAAAACGTTGTTTTATTGTTTTCAATCGCCAACCATTCGACTAGTGCTGCCGCCTTTCTCCATAGAACTTGCGTCCGCATTCTTGCAAAGCGAAATACCGACCACGCAGCAGCGAAAGTGACGGGAAAAACTTCTTCGCCAGTTGTCACTGTTACGCGAATTCTTCCGGGTCCGACGATCGATATTCAACCAGCCTGCGACAGAATGTTGCAGGCTGGTTGAATAATTACCAAGCCAGCGGGAGTTGTTCCACAGACGAATTCCTGAGCATTTTTTAGAGAGAAAAGCGTAAAGGGAACTATTCGTTCTTGATCGTTTCGGCATAACCGGGCAGGCCGCGTACGTATCGGAGATCACGATCTTGCTCAGCCATGTTGCGATCGCCATCATGTTCCGAAAAGTAGATCTTTAGATGTTTCAAAGACTCCTCCTCAAGTACCGACACGTCCGACGCCGAAATTTTGTCTGAATTCCGTTGTCGCCGAGCCGCCAAAATCTCCGCTTGCAACGATTTTATACAAGCGTGGTTGTAATGCGCATTGTCATCCATTGGCTCGTAATGCGCGGCTGAATCAAGCCACGCAAGTATTTGACTTGCCACTGCGGCCTCATCAAGTTTATTTTCTGCGAGAAGCGGTGGGATTGTTTTGACGAATTCCAACAAGAAGTCCGATGCCGACTTGCTGGACATTTCCCCAGCTTTCTCCGAATCCGCCAGCGCGGCTAACGCTTGTTGGTACTTTTTGGCTGATAAGAAATATTCGAATCGCATCTCGTAGAAATGATATCGAGTTGGTTGCATTGCGATGAGTCGATCAAGTTCTCCCAACGCTCTTGGATCGTTTTGTTTGGAAAGAACATGGGCTCGATAATGGATCGCTTCTTGTGAGCTAGGATCTAATTTCAAACATGCTTCCAGAGTCTCCAACGATTCTTCGAGTCGATTCAAGTAGAAACAAGCGATTCCTTTCTTGCATAGTACGCTCGCATCCGATGGATTTTTCTGGAGAATACGATCTGCCAAAGTCTTTACCACTGAAAAATGCTCGGCGTCAAATTCAGCTTTCAAGCGCAAATAAAGAATTTCGGTGCCATCCAGTTCCGCGTTGACGCTTTGCAAAGACTGCAGCGGAACTCGCAAAAGCCAACGTTCATACCAATTGTCCGTGGTCAAGCGTCCAACTGCCGAATCGATCACTTCATATCCCGCCAGCAATTCGGCGAACGCAATGAGATCGCTGCTATCGTTAAGCTGGGCAACTCGAGAATCGATATTGGCCAAATTGAATAAAGCGATTTCCCCTGCTTTCCCCGAGCTGACAATGGCATAATTGTTTAGGCAAAAACTGACTTGGTGGCAGAAACTTGATGCATCAGACGATACGATTGGAGGTGCAATGAGGCGACCGCTCGTTGTAGAGAAAATCCTCACCATCCCGTCGCGACTAGACGTAATCAAATAAGGTTTTTGCGGATGCCATATCATTTCGAAGACTTCTTCGTCATGAGGAATGGCAAGCACAATTTTCTCTGTCTTCAAATCCCAAATCCGAACCATCTTGTCGCGACTCGCCGTTGCAGCCATTCGGTCATCCGGACTGAATTGAGTGCGGAAGACCCAATTTGAATGTTTGAGTTCATGAAGGACTTCCCCGGATTCGAAATCGCAAATTACTGTCGAGTTCGATTGCGTACTGAAAGCAAGTTTGGTTGTGCCGTGCGACAGTTGAGACGATAGAGCATTCACGACGGGATATTCGAGCAACTTGCCCTTATCTACATCAAATAGACAAGCGACTTCTTGCTCGGAAGCGT
>JANMNK010000130.1:0-4718 GCA_031373875.1 Pirellulaceae bacterium
GCGATCGGCAGGAAATATTTAACCTGTAGGACGGGTCTCCAGGCCCGTCCGAATTGAATTGGACGGGCCTGGAGACCCGTCCTACGTTGGGAAGCGATTACGAGCAGGCTTGAGTTGGTTGCTCGGATTGGACTTTTCGAACGGCGAATATTTAAGGAATTGCAGGTCAATTTCTTGAGAACTGTAAAGGCGTATAATCTGCGGGGCGAGCCTATGGGGGTTAGTAATGAATGGCTCTTACATCTTTTGGTGGAGAACAGTAGGGATCGCTAGAATGCGGCTGGTGTTGAGCCGCAAACAAGGAGCGATGGGCGAGAGGTCCTAAAGCATCGCGTTTCTAAGCGATAGATTTTCGGTCAAGCGCACTTTTGTTTGGGCGGCAGAGGTTCCAGACTAGGCCGATTTTTTCGCAACCGAGCAAAGTGAGATAGGTGATGTCGAGTTCCCACCAACGATGGCCGTGGCGGGCGGAGCGTGGATCTGCATGATGATTGTTATGCCAGCCTTCTCCATTGGTCAGCAAAGCGAAGAGCCAATTGTTGCGACTGTTCTCACGCGTTTCGTAGTTGCGGTAACCCCAAATGTGCGAAAAGGAATTGATCCCTCCGGTTACGTGCCAAGTGAAAACCGTTCGGTAAATTACACCCCACAGAAACCATTGTACGCCTACTCGAATCGTGCCGGCGAGCGTACCCGTCATCAGCCATCCTACAACCAAACCGAGAGCGTAAATTGCAATGGCGTGCGCGATGTAAACAAATACCCAGTTCATTCCGCGATGCATCCAGAAATGGAATGGATCGCGCAGCAAGTCTCGAACGTAACGATCGTAGATGCTGGCAGTATTAAATTCACGATTGTCAACAAACATCCAACCGACGTGGGCCCAATAAGTGCTTACCATGGGCGTATGAGGATCGGGTTGGTGATCGGAATGCTGATGGTGGACTCGATGCACTAGAGTCCAGCGAATGGGTGAATCTTGCAAACTACATGCACCTAAGATGGTTAGCATGTACTCAAACCATTTTGGACACTGAAAGCCCCGGTGTGTCAGTAAACGATGGTAGCCTGCACCGATGCCTAGAGAGCAGAATAGATAGTTTCCAATGGGAAGGAACAGGACGCCCCACCAGCTAAAAACATACGGCAAGAATGCTAATGGAATGAGTGCGTGAAATACGATGAAGGGGAGCAAGTTTTCCCAAAGGATACGACTTTTCGCATCGACCATTTTTGGGTGAGGGATGCGCTTGCGGCGACCGCTTACACTGTCGTGTTCTCCGCGAAGCTGATCATCAACTGCTGCTTCTTGTTCCGTAACACGAGCTTGTTCAGGTACAGGGGACGATTCAGGGGCATTTGTTCGAGTGTCTATGGCCATTTTATAATTATTGAGATGAACGACTTCGATACGAATACATCTCGCGACAGTTTAACTCGAATATCATTTCTGTAAAACGTCTTTTTGCGTTGAAAAAGACCGATTAAACTTGGTTTCCTCGCGATTTTTTCCTGTTTCGGATCTTCGTCGCCCACATCGCGGTCGTTTCCCAATGATTGGCCACTGGATAGTGGATTGGCGGTTGAGCGACATGAATTGCCAATGGCGATAACACGGTGATGTGGGATTAGAGGGAACAGGATCTCCCCGGAACATGGGCGGCATTGCGAGTCGAGGGAGCGGCGGGTTAAGAATCTACTTTCGCGGTACTTCATTTTCTTCGAGAATTTCTCGAATGGTTCTGGCAAGCTCGCTGATGGCAAACGGCTTTTGCAAGAAACGGGTCGTCGGTAACTCTTGTTTGAGATCGACAAAATCTTCATTGTTGTAACCCGACATAAACAGAAGTTTTAGGCCGGGTCGGTGCTGCAAAAGAATCGTCGACATCAATTTAGCGCTCATTGTGGGCATGATGACATCGGTAACAACCAGATCGATTTTTTCATCCGATTTAGACGCAACATCAATCGCTTCTGCGCCATTTTCTGCTGTCAGTACGCGATAACCGCAACTGGTTAGAAAATCGTAACAGAACATCCGCAGCGCACGCTCGTCTTCGACAAGCAGAATCGTTTCGTTGCCGTTTTGAACGGTCGGAGGCTCAGCGATTTTTGCAACAGAAGCCTTCTCGTTTGCGGGTGGGAAATAAATTGTAAAGGTCGATCCTTGTCCCACGATACTGTCCACTTGGATGTAGCCTTGACATTGTTGAACGATGCCATAGACGATCGAAAGTCCAAGGCCTGTGCCTTTGCCAATTTCTTTTGTAGTAAAGAACGGATCAAAGATGCGATCGATCACATTCGAAGCGATTCCGTGACCGTTGTCGCGTACACGAAGAACGTTATAGATGCCCGCGACGATGTTAGGGAATTGATTTGGAGCAACAATGACATTATCGGTTTCTATTTCGATCGTACCTTGTTCGTAAATTGCGTCGCTCGCATTGACTACGAGATTGATCAGGATTTGGTGGAGTTCGTTTTGGTCTGCAACGATCGAGCCAGCGTTTGGTTGGAGTTTGATCTTGAGTTCGATGCGCTCGCTGATAAGACGTCGCAACATTTGCTCGTTTTGCTTGATCATTTCGTTCAAGTCGACGATTGTGGGGCGAACAAATTGCTTTCGGCAGAAGACGAGAAGCTGTTTGGTCAAATCAGCGGATCGTTCTGCCGCGCGGCGTATCTCATTGATTTGATTTGACCAAGCATGTTTCGGCCCTGCCTGTTCCTGGAGATATTGGCAGTAATTCAGGATTACTGTCAGCATGTTATTGAAGTCGTGCGCGATGCCGCCCGCTAGTTGTCCGATCGCATCCATCTTTTGAGATTGCCGCAACTGATCTTCGATGCGACGAGTTTCAGAAATGTCTCGAAAGACGAGCACGGCACCTGTGACTTTTCCCGAATCATCCAAAATCGGAGCGGCGCAGTCATCGATCGGAATCTCTTTCCCATCACGTCGTACCAATATGGTGTGGTTGGCCAAGCCGACTTGAATTCCTTCGGCCAAGACGCGATCAACGGGATTATCTACGGTTTCCCTTGTTTCTTCATTGATGATTTCAAAAACGGTCGTCAGAGGCAAATTCTTTGCGTCATCGATTTTCCAGCCCGTCAACGATTCTGCCACGGGATTCATGAAACAAATTCGTCCCGTTTCATTCGTGCTAATAACGGCATCGCCGATACTCGCCAAGGTGGTCGCGTAACGTCGTTCGCTCAATTGCAATTTTCGTTCGGCTTGGTGTTTGTAGAGTGCCATCTCGATTACCGTTCGAAGCTCGCGTTCATCAAACGGCTTCAAGATGTATCCGAAAGGCTCCGTTAATCGTGCTCTCGCTACGGTGGAATCGTCGGCGTGGGCTGTTAAATAGACAACTGGCAAGTGGTATTGCAAACGGATAGATTCCGCCGCGGTGATACCGTCCACGGGACCTTGCAATCGGATATCCATAAGTACCAAATCGGGCTGCAATTTCTCGCACAATTGGATAGCTTCGTCACCACGCCCCGTGGTCATGACAACTTTATAGCCTAAACGATCAAGCCGGTTCCGAAGGTCCAATGCAACAACAGCTTCGTCTTCGACGACCAGAATACGTGCTTCGCTCATTGGGCGTACTCCTGAACGGGCAATGCTATTGGAATCTTCATTCGAAACTCAGTTCCTTTTCCACGTACAAAAATGAGAGACCCGCCAAGCTGATTGATTAAGTCATTGATCAACTGTAGTCCGAGTGATTTTATACTTTTCAGATCGAGCGTGGTGGGCAATCCTACCCCGTCGTCTTTTACCACCAGGGCCAATATGTCATCGGTTTCTGGGGTTAGCGAGACGGAAATGGAGCCTGATTTCCCGGCCGGAAATGCATACTTGAGACAATTCGTGACGAGTTCATTGATGATTAGACCAAATGGCAACGCCCGATCCAGATCAAGGCTCACGTCCGCTATTTCCAAGTGTAATTTGATAAGCGTTGTGTCGATTCCATAGGATCGGAAAAGGAATCTGCACAATGCGTCCAAGTAATCGCGAATATCGATACGTCCCAAGTCTCCGGATCGGTACAAGGTCTCGTGCACCAACGCCATCGATCGGACACGGTTTTGGCTTTCGCGAAGCGCGTTAGTGACTATTGGATTTTGCACGGAGTCGGATTGCAGACTTAGAAGGCTTGTAATGATCTGAAGATTATTTTTGACGCGGAGATGAATCTCCTTTAGCATCGCTTCTTTTTCACGCAGCGAAGCTCGCACGTGTTCCTCCACTCGGCGGGCTTCGGTGATATCCTGGATAAAACCGTCGATATACCGTAGCGTTCCATCATCGGCATAGACTCCAGATGCGCGTTCCATTACCCAGCGTGTCTTATTCAACCGGTCGACGATTCGGAATACTTTGGAAAAGAGTCCTGTTTCTTTCAAAGCGTGTTCGCTTTCGCAACGATGGATATCTCGATCATCTGTATGGATGAAATCTCGCAACTTAAAATCAGGCTGACGTAGCAATTCGTCACGAGTAAATCCCGTCAATTGCTCGCATCCACTGCTGATGTAGATCATGGTTCGGTCGCTATCGTTTAAGCATCGATAGGCCATGCCTGGGAGATTGCCGACCAGAGTCTCGAGCCTTTGTTGGCTGTCGCGTAAGTTATGCAGCAATTCGTGGCGTTCGATAGCGAGGGCTGCAAAATGTGTGGCCCGCTCAACAG
>JANMNK010000157.1:0-6214 GCA_031373875.1 Pirellulaceae bacterium
GTCAGATGCACCAACGTCTACGACCAAATCGGACCGTAGCCGATGTTGAAACCAGTTCACTATTCAAACCATCGATCGACTTATCTGTTCAATGCACAACGAAATCGTAGGCGATTTTTTCGGCGTACGCATCGACTGAGACCAGTGACGAGAACATCGCCGATAGCAATAGACTTTAAGCTCTAGCCGCTTTGCACCGCATTGCGATCAAACAACTGGAATCACGATCGTAGCTATTTTCCTCATTGCTCATACTCAAGCCTCACAACGGTCCACCGACCCGTGTATGGCTAACTGAGCAAACGCATCCTGCCAAAGTGCGGGACCAGGTGAAAAGCGTTAGCACCTCGAATAGTCGCCCAATCAATCATTCTTGACCGCATCAGTTGTATTACGTCGAAAGCTCACTCCCTCGACGCTCACTAACAAAGGCACCTACCGGGTTCTCATATCATGTAGAAAACTAAAGTTCCCCAAATCAGTGGTCACCGACTTGCAAACCCAGGACTTCAATGTCGGCGGTAACGGGGCCACTGCCAAGAATCTAAGATTTCAAAGCCCGCGACATCCACGGCTCCGGTTCACTGCTTGGTTAGGCTTTTTCACTGTGGTTGCACCACGTCGATCTTGGGCATCGAGACGTACAAGATTGCCATTTCACCGTCTTCGGTCGTGAAGTACGGAATGTGATAGATGCCACACGGGAGCTTTCCTCCGCCTGTTGGATCAACTTGCTGCCATCCCTTG
The DNA here is from genome assembly GCA_031373875.1 of Pirellulaceae bacterium. Lineage (GTDB taxonomy): Bacteria > Planctomycetota > Planctomycetia > Pirellulales > Pirellulaceae > JANMGV01. The sequence goes on from JANMNK010000157.1 coordinate 748, forward strand.
CCCTCCCTATAGTACTCGGCCCACACATGACCGCTGCTGCCGTAGAACCACCCCGCCACTTGACGGCTGGGCACTCCTGCTGCCCGAGCCAAAGTGACAAAACAGTCAGAAAAATCCCAGCAGTGACCGAACTTTTGCTCAAGCACTTTGAGTGTGCCCCAGCGAGACCCCGTCTCGCCAGAGTACTTTACGTTTTTTCCCGGCGACAACCACTCGAGAATCGCCATCGCTTTTTCATCGTTTGTCGTCTTGCCTGCGACGATTTTTCTCACCAATGACGAAATTACCGGATCATTTGAAGGCCAGAACACAGTCGTTGCAGTTAATTGTTCCGGAGGCGTCCTCGCTCCTTCGCGGAACCCGGTATCATCCACCGCGATGTCGATTGTCACAGTCACAAACGGAACGCCTTGCCGATTCGGCAACTCCCCGAACGAATACGTGCGCGTCGCTCGAGACTCCTTCGAATCACTGGGATTAGGTTGCAGGGAGTGTGTGGTAGACCCGCCATCGAGCTTCGGATTTCGCAGCGACAAGTTGTGACCAAACGTAAACCTCTTTGAAAGTTCCCGGACTTGCTGAACTGCTTGCGGATTCGTGCCGTTTTGTAACGCAAGGAATTGATTGAATAAAGGATTACACGCCATGTAGTCGGCCTTCGAGACGGTCGCCAGTTCCGCCACTACCCGGTACTGAATGCTTGTGGGTTTTTCCAGGAAGCCGAGTTCGTAGGAAGTCTTAGTGGTGATGGCTGCGTCAATATTCCTGGCGACATACTCGATGACAAGTAGCTCCTTCCGAATGCAGAAGGGATACGATTTGATCTTCGAGAGCCCGGCGTGAATAGTCTTCGCATTCGCGTCGTCAATAGCCGCTATCACATTAACCTGAATCGGTCGGCCATGCACACGAACAGTCGAGTTTGTGAGTCGTTGAATGTTGCCCCCGAGCTTCAGTCCAATTGCCTTGGTTTGCGCTGCCGGCACTTCCGTAGAACTGTCGACGAAGACGCCAGGTGGAAGTTTGCGTAGCAAAGGCTCTACTGGTTCGCCGCCTTGACCAATAGCCGCCCGCGCTACAACGAGTACGACTGCCAACGCAACTATGTGTACCAATTTCATCACGTAGCCTCACGAACGTATAATAACGTATAGATTTGGCGTTGAACTGAGCCCACTGAGCGGGACGATCGGTCGATACATGCGGTTTGCGAACGCCGATTTTGCTCCGTGGGCTCAACCGCGAGTCAGTGTATCAATCCGAATACGTGTAGGCAAGTTTTTGCGAATTCGAGTCTGTCAGCAACGCCGGTTCTGATCCCTGAAACACAAGTGATCCTTCGACCCTGAGTCTCCCGACTTCGCGCACCGTAAGGCGAAGTTGAGTATTGCCTTCCAGTATGCACACACCTGGGGCAGTATAGGGCAGTTACAAGAATTTAGGGGGCCAATACTGTTCAGGGTAGGTTACCCCAGCTTTAGCTGCATCAGCACGGCCTACCATTCACCCTCGCTTCTTATCGGCCAGAGAAGCTTTGCTGGCCTTCAACGTGCCTGTTACCAGAAATGCATCAACACTCGATACGGAGCCTCCGGATAAGAGCTACTCAGTTGGGAGTCTCGCTCACATGTCTTCATACCATTTCCAAAACGCACGTGCATTCGATTGTCCATCCGAGTATTTACTTCTTGTATTTCTCGGGCTGTTCGGGCTGTATTGGATCGCCGCTTCGATCCGGCTGGCCTTGGTAGTCCTTCGCAGCCGTTTGGGTCAACTGCTCCACTTCTGCAACCAGTTTTGGATCAGGCGTGAAAATCCGTTTTGTATCCGAGCCGAGCTTCGGCATCGTCAGGCTGAGAGCCGCGACGGCGTAGCCGGTGGTCCAAGTGTCATATGCTGTGTGATATTGATCGGGATGAAAATGCCTGCCCAATTCTCGCCAGCGACCGTCTTCGGACTGTTTGTCGAGGAGGAATCGTTGCGTGCCGATGACGACGGGATTGTCGTTCGGTAGGCCGCTAGTCTTCAGTGCCAGGAGTGCAACCGATGTGACCAGCAAGTGGCTGGGGTCGCCTTTCTTAATTCCCCAACCTCCGTCATCGCATCGTCGACTCAGGAGTTCATCAAGTAGTATTTTCGCTCTCATCGGCTCACCGCGCTGGTGTTCGTAGACAACCCATCCGGCCAAGCTCTCCGACTTCTCCGGCAATTGCGGCTCGCGGGCCTTGATCCAATCCTCGGTTCGTTTTCGGCGTTCGGTGATCTCGCGACGAAGTTCGGGAGAAAACGGAATCTTGGACTTCTCAAGATCTACGAGCGCCAACGCCATGCGAGGAGTGATGTCGACGAACGCCGCCGTCGGGGTCCAGGAGCCGTCGGCACTTTGTGATTGGAACAGAATACGAAGAGCCTCGGCCCAATTTTTCGCACGTGCTTCCGTCAGATCACGGTCTTGGTCTCGGTGTAGCAACGCGAATGGGGCGGTCGGGATACCCAGGCCGTTCAGCCGACCATCCTTGTAGTCGATCAAGGCATCGACTAACACCCAGCGGTCGGTCCAAAAGTCGAGCTTCTTTTGATCGACGGGAATACCCTGAGCTTTTGCCACGTTAGCCGCGACGAGCAGAATTTGGCCCTCGTGACAGGTCGCGCATTTCTTATTCTTCCACCATCGCATGCTCATGTGTTCGACGAAAAACAGCCCTTTCTCCACGGCCATTTGCACATCCTCAGTCTCCGCGGGCATGGGAGTCGATTCCAGTTGCGCATGAGCAAGTTGGCTGGTCAGGAAGAGGACCACCGTCGCGGCTCGCACTTGGGACCACATGATTCATCTCCGAAGGGCCGAACGAATTGCAATCTATAACTCGGGGAGCGGGGTTGTAGGTCACTTCGAAATAAGTTCGATCCCCGACGTATAGAGTGGGCGTTGAACTGAGCCGACGGAGCGGGACGATTGGTCGATACAAGTGGCTTGCGAACGGCGATTGTGCTGCGTATGGCTCGACGGAAAGTTAGTGTATCATCCCGCATGCTAGCGGGCAAGTATTTGCGAATTCGAGCATGTGGCGGACGCGGGGTTTGAATTTGGGAACGTTCGTGTGGGGTGAGTTTCCGGGGTGGCGCAGCGTTGAGGAACGCAGCTTTCGTGGCGTCTTGTAGTTGCCGTTCGGACGGATGAAGTTGTCGGTACCTTGGGGGCACGCTCGATTGAATCGCAGCATGAGCGTCGAACCTCCGGAGTACTGGCGGATCTATTCGAGATTTGACTATTAGAGACCGGGTTCTTCGGACAGGTTGCCCAAGTAAGAGCAGAATTTGTCGACGCGTAAAGTAAGGGCAACAATATCTACGCTGGCGATTTTTTGAGTGCAATAGTAAGAGCGCTTGTGATTTACGGCATTGCTTGCGACGACAACGTCGTTTTCTTGGTCGACTGGATCAAATGTAGGCAAATGTGTTGAGTATATTGCGGTGGTTTGGCAGGGTCGTTTGGAAGTACGTGGGGAGTGGTGGTGTTCGGAGTGGTGGGGATTGGGTTGGTGTTGGGGGATTGTTCGGGGTGGGAGCGGTGACGCTTCGAGGTTCCCGCTCGGCAAGCGGGAACTACTTGGGCGGGAACTACTTGAGTGGGAACTACTTGAGCTCAGCCAATGCAAAAGCCTTGACCGCAGGGGGCAAATGAAGTTCAATTTCAGTTGGGATGATGGTAATGGGCCGTTGTACGTTACGGCAAAAAAACGAAACGAATGTCTCGGTCCGTCTTAAAACGAACTTCCGGGTCGTGAACGGCTGGGGTTAGGCTTAGGTTAAAAAGTATGGACGAACGGGTGTACGCGATTGCGGTAAATCGCAACACACATTCGTTTTTCTCGCGTGGTCCGTAAGTACTTTACCTCAAACATTTGGTTACAATTTGAGCACTCGTCATTCAGTGTAGCCTACTTCCGTTGAATTCAATGAACATCAGGGATTGTTGAGCCATGAAAGAAATTCAGAAATTTTTTCGACATCGCGCGCGCCGAGCAAAACGACTTAGGATGAAAAAAGATACGCGACGACTTTCCTGCGAAAAGCTCGAAGCTAGGCTGTGCATGGCTTCGTCGATCATGGGAAGCAATGATGGATCGGATGCACGGTTGTTGCGAGAAAACCTTCCGCCTGGACCTCGCATCGTCTACTACGATTATGTCGAAAACGGTGTCTTAAGCGGCGGTCGCATCGATCAAGACCTGATCGAGCCCTGGTGCCCTGCTCTTCCTTCCCCCGGCGCAGCATCGATCCAAGCAAATAATTTTACGACCATCATCAACAATGGTCCGAGTTCGAATCGAATCGACATCTCCATTGTCGGCGATGGTTATACGAACTCTCAACTTGGCAATTATGCAACGCAAGTGAACAACATACTTCCTACGTTCTTTGCCGAATCGCCATTCAATCATTATTCGACCTTCTTCAACGTCCATCGCGTCGATGTAGTCTCGAACCAATCCGGTGTTGACAACGATCCCAGTCAAGGTGTCATGAAAGACACAGCTCTCGATATGGCTTATTGGGGATCTGGTATTGAGCGTTTGCTGATCATCAACACCACCAAAGCGGCCAACGCGGCTGCCTCGGCTCCTGATGTCGACCAAATTCTAGCTCTTGCGAATTCCACAAAATATGGAGGCGCTGGGTACGCAGGAAATAACTTGGGAACGTTGGCTGGGAACAACTCCAGCGCCATCGAACTTGCCCTACACGAATTCGGCCATTCATTCGCCGACTTGGCCGACGAATATGACTACGCGGACGGTACGACTTACACTGGGCCTGAATTCTCCGAGCCAAATGTAAGCAACAGGACTGCGGCTCAGATTCAAAGCACACAGACGAAATGGCATCGATGGCTGCCGGAGAGCAACGTCGATTCATTCCAAGGTGCTGCGTACAAACAATTCGGTGCCTACCGCCCAACCAACAATTCAAAGATGCGTTCCCTGGACCAGCCGTTTGAGCAAATTAATACCGAGCAAATTATTGTCAGCGCTTACAAAACAGTGCAACCTATCGATGCCGCGACTCCATCAGGAACCTACTCGGCCGCTAAAATCCTTTACGTGGATCCTGTCGATCCAGTCAGTCATCAACTCAATATTCAGTGGCTCTTGAACGGTAATCCAATTGTCGGTGCCACCGCAAAAACGCTTGACGTAAGTTTGCTGAACCTACCTGCTGGTTCACACACCATCTCAGTCAAAGTTGTCGACAACACTCCCTTGGTCCGTGACCCCGTGTTACGCAGTACTTGGTTGACAGAGACTCGCAGTTGGACGATTACAGCCGTTGCAAATGCGAAACCTGTCATCGCAAACTTCGGGACGAACATCAATTACACGGAAAATGCAGCTCCTAGCCCTATTGCATCAACCGCTACCGTTACCGACTCCGATTCATCAAACTTCAGTGGCGGCCGGATTTA
>JANMNK010000165.1:0-7821 GCA_031373875.1 Pirellulaceae bacterium
GTTGTCACGGGAAGGCGACCGACCAATTCTGGAATCATACCGAACTCCAGAATATCGTCCGACGTGACTTGCAAAAGCACATTTGCCAAATCCGATTCTTCGCGGCGGCTATTAGGCTGACCAAAACCAAGTGTTTTGCGGCCCAATCGCTTGCGAATGATTTCGTCGATTCCAACAAATGTCCCACCGCAAATAAATAGGATGTTCGTCGTATCGATTTGGATGTACTGTTGCTCTGGATGCTTTCGTCCGCCTTGCGGTGGAACGTTTGCCACGGTGCCTTCGAGCATCTTGAGCAAAGCTTGTTGGACGCCTTCACCTGAAACGTCGCGCGTGATCGACACGTTTTGGCTGGTTTTGCCAATCTTGTCGATTTCGTCGATGTAAAGAATCCCGCGTTGTGCCGCTTCGATATCAAAGTCAGCAGCATGCAGTAGTTTCAAGAGTAGGTTTTCAACGTCTTCACCCACGTATCCCGCCTCGGTCAACGTGGTGGCATCACCGATAGCGAAAGGCACGTTCAACATCTTGGCCATGGTCCGAGCAAGCAACGTTTTACCGCTGCCTGTTGGTCCCACCAACATGATGTTCGATTTCTCGATTTCGATGTCCGATCCACCTTCGAAATCGGCAGTCAAGCGTTTGTAATGATTGTGAACGGCAACGGCTAAGGTCCGTTTCGTTTGATTTTGGCCTATGACATACTGATCAAGATGGCCAACGATTTCTTTGGGAGAGGGAATTTCATTAAATAGCTTCTTCGCAGGACCCCGACGACGTTGCTCTTGGTCCAGTATGGACTGACAAAGCCCGATACATTCACCGCAAATGTATACGTCACCTGGACCTTCAACTAATGGCCCAACATCACGATAGCTCTTGCGACAGAACGAACAAAAAGCGTTCTTCTTGTTTGTTCCGCCACTCGTACCGCCGCGGCGGCTTGCCATTATGTCTTTACCTGAGGGCATAGACGACTCCTTGGTCACAGAGTTGCGCCGACAATCACCCTGAGCCAAGCTCGATTGATTCGCCGACAGAACTGGAATATTCGAATTCGGAAGCTCGAGGTCGCACCGCGCTATCCTTTTGATCTGATCAAAAGGAAGTTTAAGTGAAACCGGGGCGTCCTTGACCGCGGTGTCGAGCGAAATGGATACCTATCTTATCGGTGAGGTATGGCCGGTCTCCCAGAACGGCAGAAGATGTAAAGCGGAATAAATCGAACGATCGTTTTATTCCTTCACAGCCCGCAAATGAATCACGTAGCGTTACCCGCATCCGAGACGTCACCTGCTGGCTTCTTTCCTAGCACCGACTGTATGTTTCGGAATTCGGCGTCACTTAAGTCGCCTCCAAGACGCATTTCTTCGAAATTCCTTGCCACCTCTTGAGCGATGGACATGTCATCTTTGGAGAAATCGCGCAGCCTTGCCACATATTGAAACGCGGCGAAACATAAAATCAGCAGCACAACTACACCCAGCGTTAGTTGTACAGGTGTGCTGGCAAGAAAATCCCACATCAACCTGAATCTCCGGCAATTGAATCAGCGTTCTAACCAAGCGCCCTCACCGGGTTCATCGTACGCCACCCTGCCCTCCATCGTCTAGGTACAATTCGAGCACGAATTGTGAAGTTTGTATTCCACCGCGAAAAAGCCGGATTTTTTGAGGAATCACGGATGCTACTCGGGCAGAAATAAGTTCCTTAGACATCTGGAATCAGGTGGAAACCCTGTAAATTTGGTAAAGCATCAAGTAAACGATAACCCCAGTTACCGATACATATAGCCAAATCGGCCAAGCCCATCGCACAACGCGCCGATGCGCTGCACGATTGTTCTTCAAACCAAAATAGATAGCGGATATGGCAAAGACAGGGACCGTCATTGCTAGAACAATGTGCGTTAGCAGGATTGTCAGGTAGAACGCACGAACTGGCGCCGGTGCTGTCTTAGGAAATTCGACGTGCCCTGCGGCGTAGTGATAGGTCAAATAGCTGATCAGAAAAACAGTGCTGACCGCAAACGTCGAGAGCATGGCCGTTTTGTGGGCTCGCTCATTGCCGCTCTTGATGAATACAAACCCCATAATCAAAAGAACGATCGAAAGCGAATTCAACGCGACGTTTACATGCGGCAGCCATTGGACCATTTTATCTCTCAACTTCCAGTGAATTTCTTTTGTACAAGTTCGTATGCAGATCCTTTTTGACTGCGTCGCAGTGATCTTAGGCATCAAAGCAAATAGATTGCTTATCCAAGACGCCCCAGCGACACTAAGGAATCGCAATCAGGCTAATCGTCGCAGACAGAAATGACGTATCTTTCGCAATGCAAAGACTTTCAACGCTGCATCTCCAAATGCCAGCCTTGTCAAACTATTTTGGAGTCTCTTCAAGCAGTTTTTGGATATCGCGCTCAAGTAACTTCAATTCTTCTGCGTCATGCCAATCGTAATCACCAATGATTTTTCCTTCGCGATCCATCAATAGGAACTTCTCGATATGGTATTTCGGCGTATGCAAAGCGTTAAAAAACACTTCGGCGGATACGCGTTTTATGTATTCCCATTCGCCCGTCAAGAAATGCCACTGATCGGGATCGGCTCCAAATCGCTTGCCATACTCCGTTAAAACTTCGGGCGTGTCGTTTTCCGGATCGCAGGAGATGCTCACGAGCCGAAGGTCAGTGTTGCGAAATTTTTGCTGTAGAAGTTTCAGACGATCATTTTGCTGAACGCAAACACTGGGGCATTTCGAGAAAAAGAAGCTCGCGATATAGGGCTTGCCCAACAGATCCTTGCTTGAAACTTTCTTTCCGTTTCGCTCGGTTAGCTCAAAAGTTTTCAGCCATTTGTCGTCAGACCACTCATTCGCAGACTGGACCAACTCGGCGTAGAACTTTTTACGTTCTGCAATCTGAGTTTCTGGTGTCTTCACGATGGCCTTACCCGATTCCGTAACGACCAAGTCGGTATCGGCTTCAGCAATTTCGCTATTCGAAGGTCGAGGTCGAGTGTAAATCGCAAAAACAATGGCCACGATAGCCGTTGCCGTGATAACAAGAAGACGTTTCATGCGTTCATTTTGGCCGTACTTACGACCACTCTATGAGAAGTTACAACAACGATCGGATCGTTACCAAAATTAAAATACCAGGCAGATACAAGAGTGAATTTCGCAGCAGACTGCGGGCGGTGACGCGATCGCGGCTCTTGAAGAATCGAAATGAGGCCATCATTTGGCTTACGCAAAGCAGGCTTCCCAAAATAGCAATCAGCCAACTGACAGGGGTTTGAGGTTGGAGAACCAAAATGCTGAGCGGGACCAAAACGATCGAACCAATGATCGCGTGCCATGCGGCAGCAAGTCCTGACGGCTCCACATTCGTGATCATTTTATATCCGGCAAGCTCATATTGGTCTTTGTACAACCATGCGATTGCCATGAAATGCGGGAACTGCCAGACGACGACAACCAGGGTTAGCAGCCATCCTTGAATATCGGTAAGCCCGCCGCCTGCGGCAGTCCAACCGATCATGACCGGCAGCGCTCCGGGAATTGTACCGACAGCCGTGTTCAGCCAAGTACGTGTTTTCATCGGCGTGTACAAGAATAAATACGAGGCCCATGTCACTAGCGATACGACAGCGGATGCCGGCGTCGCAAAGTACCAAAGTTGAGCAAAACCAACGACGACGAGAAGCAATCCAAAAATGGTAGCTTCGAAATTCGTGAGCCGCCCGCTCGGCAAGGGCCGATTCGCAGTTCTTGGCATTACGGCGTCCAAGTCCCTTTCGATGCACTGATTCAATACGCTGGCACTGGCGGCAACCAATGCAGCCCCGATCATCGTATGCAGCGACAGCCAAACAGTGACTTGAGCACCAGGCACGGCAACCATGGCAACAATCACGGTCAAGACAATCATCAGCACAATTCGAGGCTTGGTAAGTTGCACATAGTCCGACAGAACGCGTGACAATGTCAGCGGGACGTAATCTTTCGAAACGTCAAGTTGGCCTGGAGTTAGCGTTTCAATCTGTGCGTTGTTGCTCATGGCTATTACTAAGACTTAGTGTTCAAGTCGCCGTTGTCGAAAAGTGCGGAAGATAACAACTGTCGAAAAAGCCAATATCAATGAGCCGGTGGCTTGGTGCCCGGTGATGATCCAGGACTCAACCCAACCTTTGGCTGCGATCGTATATCGCGCCAACCATCCTGTAAGTTCAGGCCATGGCAACGCATAATTGGATATCCACGTTCCCACCCCAAGGCCCAGTTGAACCAAGATTAAGAGCATCAATATCCCAGTCGGGCGACGCAGTCCAACAACGGATTTCATCGAAGAAGATCGTGTTGCAATGCCCGCCCAAAGGATCAAAATCGTAACCACCAGGGCGAGCGTCAGGTGTAAATGAACGAGTGGAACGAACGAACGTGGGCTGGCCCAGGTCTGAATATGACGCAACTGGGCTCCGATCACCAGTTGACATAATGCCGCAACCCCAAGAATCAGCACCAACCAACTGAAAACTCCTCTCGTTTTTCCCGAGCTTGGGCAATCCCGCCACCATTTGCTAGTCAAAACGGCCGTTGCGGTGGCCATACAAAAAAATATTGGCCCGGTGCAACCGTGGATCATGGCCATGGTCCGTTCGTCCATCAGCACCCGCATGCCACCTAGTACGCCTTGCCCTATTACCGCTAGCAAGACAAGCCAACTCCATACGATGGCCCAGCGGCGATACTCACCCAAGTGTGAGGCAACGACCAATCCAATTGCCAGAATGCCAACTAACATTCCAAGCAGGCGATGACCGTGTTCCACAAACAAGTCAAAGGGCCCAAGCAGCCAAGTGCTGATGGGATAGAGAAGCAAATTGTAACCGAACGTGTTGGGCCAATCAGGCACCGCCATACCAGCATCGTAGGTCGTTACTAACCCTCCCACCCAAATCAATGGAAAAGTCATTGTTGTCAATGCGACAGCCCAGCGGTGGACCCACGGCGAAGTAGGCTTGATCGACGATGCATTGGCTGCCAAATCTACTTGTGTGTCGTTTGCCATTTTCATTGAGCCTCTTCGTTTGACGCAGCATTGTCATTCAGAGACAAAACAAAATTCACAACGTCCCAGATTTGGCTCTCCGTCAATCCTTGTCGATTCTCAGGTTGTTTTGCAACTCCGGGCATGGGTGTGCCTTCGATGCCATTGACGATGCGCAGATAAATGTCCGAAGGGTTACTTCCTCCTCGAAAAGCACCCAAGTGGAAATTTCGCGGAGGGTTTTTAACTGGCTTTAGCGCGCCGAGCTTCTTCATTGGTTTCCATTCTTCGCGTTTCAAAGGATCAATGCCAGCTCGAATGGTCCAGTCCTTGGTCCATTCATCAAAATCCTGCGACTTGCCATCGCCCTTCCCTTCCGGTCCGTGACAGCTTGCGCAGGCCGTAGTCTGGCTGTTAAACAGTTGCTTGCCGCGTTCGATGGATGATTGCAGGTCATCAGGCAAGATGACACTAACGGGTGTGACTTTCGATTCTGCTAACGACCAAGGCTGGAGGACTTCGGACACGACAGCTTGGATTCGCTCTTGCTGCGACTCGTAACGTGGATCGCTTGCTCCCAGCGAAGCGTTAAATACTCGTTCGCTATCGTCTAGCTCTAGTCCTGCTTGTGTCAGGAGCTTTCGTTCGACTTCACCGCGAATGGACAAGTACATGACATATTCGGCGAGCGCGTCGATATCCTCTTCAAAAAACTTAGTGCGAGTCAGCGATTGGAATCCAGGCATTGCCGTCCCTTGAATTCCATTTTCAATGGTTCTGACGAGATCGGCGTGTGTTGGCCGACTGCCGATAGGCGTCGATTTAAACTTGAAAGAACCACGCCGAAAGTCGCGAGGATAGGGAGCTTGCAACGCGGCTGTCGGGCCTGCTCCATCGCCACTGATTCCATGACATGTCGCACAATGTTTGCGCCAAAGACCCCTCTCCACGCCGTCTTGGGCCCGGCCAACGGCCCCTGCGGCACGGCTGACTTTCTCCATATCCAATCGCCATGAACCGTCTATGGCCTCTGGCCATTTGGGATTATCAGGAGTTCCAAACAGGTTATTCAGACAAGCCCGCACATCTTCTTTCGCCGTGCCAAGCGTTCCCCCCGACTCTTTTTCAATGCGGTGGATAAACAGCTCATTGTCTTTAAACTCGGGTACGTGAGAACCGCAACCCGCAAACACGATCAACGACACGAATGCCAATGTGCGAGTCAAGGCAACGAGTGATTCACCCGGGAGAGCGCTTGGCTTTTCGAGATTCGGGGCATCGCCGCGAAAGTTTGACTTTGTATTGATTCTCAAAGCAATTCTCAATTCCAGCCAATTTGGTCACTAAACCATGTCATGGCGTCGGACACTTGTACTTACCAACTTATTTTAAGGAATACGCAAACTGAAAAATTGTCGCACTGTGAGCTACTCAACTGGCATTTCAAAGCGTTTAATCACTAAAAAGGTGAGAGATTTCCCGACAATTGGCTTGGCGTAGAAACGATCGTGGCCGAGTGTTATAGGAACACTCGGCCACGCGTCAGTTGTTTTTGCCAAACGGGAGGGAGCAAATCCCTTTTCCGTGCGAATTTAGGCAGCGAAGCTTACTTAAACTTTTTGCCTTCGATTTTGACTTCGCCCATGTCATTCATTCCAGGCTTGAGAGTCATCTCAAAATTGCCTTTCTTCCAGCTTTCCTTCTTGCCACCGACGGTTACTTCGTCGATCGACTTTTGCATGCTCTCGTGCCAAATCTTAAGGGTGAGAGCTTTGCCGGCTGGCAAGTTAGAAATCTTGAGCACGCCGTTCTCGTCACTGATACCAACATAAGGATGATCGACGACAACCAAGTACGACTTCATCCAAGGATGAACGTTGCACTCGACTGGGATTGGAGCGGGCTCGACGTCGGTTAGCGTCAAGTTCTTGGACGAGTTGGCAGGAACCACGAAATTTTGAGCTTGGTTCTTAAAAAAATTGAAGTTCGCGTTGTGGCCCGTCATATCGGAATTTTTTACTTCGATAGTTTCCTTAGGTCGTGCAGCGAGAATGTGTGGGATGAAGACACACTTGTTGTTGTCCAAGAGCAAAGGGGAACTGCGAGGTGCCCGCATCTCTGGGTGAATGTCCGCTTCGGTAAGGTTCGATTTCTTGTCAACAAAGATCACGATGTTTTGGATGCCTTTGTTTTTCGGATTGACGATCAACGCTTCGGATAAGGCATCGGGGTTGGCCTTCGCACAAAACGAGTCTTTCGCCATATCAATTTTTTCGCGAGTCGGAACCTTCGCTGCATCATAAATCAGTTTGACCTGCAAATCGGCCCATTGGGCTGATGCGGTTTGGGCAACGCAAACGGCAAGGCATGCGGCAGTAATCATTCGAAATAACATTCAGTCTTCTCCAAATTCATCAAAGGAAATTCAAGGGATTCAGTTCACCCAGCTCGACCATTTCGCGTCAAACAAACTTATCAAGTTCGCTGTGGCTCAAAATGAAAGGGAGTGTAGCTTCCTCAAATCAAGATCGGTCATCGTAGTCTACTAACGTCGACTCACTATGGTGTCACGGAAGATAGCGACACCTAGATTAACCCGACGGGGGGAAACAAGTTTTCCGTTCCAAAATGGGTTTCCAGAAATGATAATCCGATTCAACACGTCAGTCTACCCAACCGAGCAACGTCGATGAATTGACTCGCAAGGAAATGGTTCGTTTCGGTGTCTTTTTTCGCTAGTTTTTCTACTAATGAGGCAAAATTGCGCG
>JANMNK010000167.1:0-3696 GCA_031373875.1 Pirellulaceae bacterium
GGAACATGAACGATGATGCAAATAACTCGCTTCTTAGGTTCGGCGACGGTTCGATTCGCTAGAGACCATCGTTTCGACCGATTCGGGAGTGATCTCCCGAAAGGCAAAAGGAATTGGCATAATTGCGCATCCTATCCATAATGGACAGGTCGCGTCCCCCACCCGATTTCAACCCTTTCTCAGTGAGCTTTCATTGGATTCGCTGTCGTCATTACTTGCAACCGGTTTGGAACATCAACGTTCGGGCCGATATCATGAAGCCGAGATAATCTATCGGCAATTGCTGGCCACGCATCCGGACTGCGCGCAAGCGTGGAACTATCTTGGGATGATCGCCCTTGAAGCCAAGTGTTATGAGCCTGCGGTAGGCAACATCGAAAAAGCGATCGCATTAAAACCCAACTGTGCTGCTTTTCATAACAGCCTCGGTATCGTACGAAGCTCGCTTGGTCAATCAGAAAAAGCGATCGACAGTTTCCGAATCGCAGTTCGACTCGAACCCGACTATGCCGATGCTCACAATAACCTCGGCGCGACCTTGAATACACTTGGTCAAGCGAACGAGGCTATTTTGTGTTTTGAAAATGCGACCCGAGTCCAACCGCGTTCAGCACCATTCTTGTTAAACTTGGGTCGCACACTTCAATTCCTTCAGAAATACGATCAGGCCTTGAATTGTTTTCGCCAACTTCTGGCTAACCATCCCGATCACATCGAAGCACGTTTCTACTACTCTCAAGTGCTTGGCGAAATTGGCCAAACATCGGAACAGATTAGCGAGCTGCAATCGATTTTGGGTCAAGCTCCGCAACACGTCGAAGCTCACAACGAACTGGGACTTGCCTTTGCACGTTCGCATAAATTGCAGGAGGCCCTCAAGAGTTTTTTGGCTGCCGTTCAGCTTCGCGCAGGTTATTCCGATGGCTACAACAATTTAGGGAAAGTCTGTGTCCGCATTGGCCGAATGGTCGACGCCGAAATTGCATTTCTGCGAGCGATACGCGGCAATCCGACGAATGCTGATGCACACTTGCAGCTTGGCACTTTACAACAATCGCGAGGGGAATACGCAGAAGCAGAGCTGAGTTTTCAGTTTGCCATCAAGTCAGATCCACATCAATCGGAGTGTCGCGTAGCGCTCGCGCGATTGTCATCCGCAGTTGGGAGACCGAAAGAGGCTTTGGAATCCTACCGCGTCGCACATGCAATTGCTCCCGATGATCCCTCCATCGGAGCTGAGCTAGGAAATCAGCTCCAAGAACTTGGAATGTTCGCAGAGGCCGAAAAAATCTATTACCAAGTAGTCCAATCCAGCCCCAACTCTCCTGTTGCAAATACAAGTTATGCCCAGCTCAAAGCAGATCAAGGACACTTGAAAGAGGCGATGCGCCATGTCGAAATAGCCAGACGGCAAATCGATACTCCGCGCCTTCGTATCCTTCAAGGAACTTTGCTGCCCCCCATTTACGAATCAATCGAGCACATTCGTAGCATCCGTAACAAAATCGCAAACAAATTGTCTGAGCTATACGCGTCGGGGGACCGAATTGACGTTAATGAAAATCTCATGCCGACATTGTTCTACCTGGCCTATCAAGGACTGAACGATCGCGAATTTGCCGAAGGTTTGGCCAAATTGGCAATCAACAACCAAGCTGTCTTGGTAGAAACGACAAATATAGCGCGTACAGGCAAGATCAAGGTTGCTTTCATTTCGCGAAACTTCAACAACCATACCATCGGCGGTTTAAACGTCGGGCTCGTAGAGAAATTATCGCGGGAGCTATTCGAAGTAAGCGTATTTTCGATTGGAAAGTACAACGATGAAATTGGTCAGCGTTTTCAAGCGGCAGCGGATCGATACATAGTCATTCCTTCCAACCTCCGCGGGGCCGCAAAAACAATCTCACAAGCTAGTCCCGATATTTTGTTTTATACGGATATGGGCATGGATCCGTTCTGCTACACCTTGGCGCTGTCCCGGCTTGCTCCCGTTCAATGTGTCACGTGGGGACATCCTGTTACCACTGGATTGCCGACGATGGACTATTTTATTTCCAGCATCCATCTCGAAAGTCCAGAATCAGACAACCAATACACGGAACGACTCGTCCGTCTAAACCGATTAGCTGTCGTTTATGAAAAACCGAAGCTTAGACATGCGTTGCGCGACCGTGTTTCGTTTGGATTGCCGTCGTGCGGCACTTTGTATTCATGCCCACAGACACTTTTCAAATTCCATCCAGAATATGACGCATTGATTGGCGATATCCTCGGCGGCGATCCAACTGGAATCCTTGTACTAATCGAAGGCAAATATCCGGATTGGAAGGAACAGTTATTGTCGCGTTTCCGAGAGTCGATTCCCCATGTCATTTCCCGAATTCATTTCCTGCCAAGGTTGACTCGTCCCGATTTCCTCAATCTGCTCGCAATCAGCGATGTCATGCTCGATCCCATTCACTTTGGTGGCGGGAACACAAGTTACGAAGGACTAGCCTTCGGCATTCCCATCGTCACATTGCCCTCCAATATGCTGCGAGGTCGGATTACACACGCACTTTATGAGCAAATGCATTACTCGGAACTCGTCGCGAGAGACTCCGCCGACTATGTTCGCATTGCTCTGGAGTTAGGAACAAATCCGCAGAAGCGCAAAGAGGCGTCGGCAGCAATCTTGGCAAAACACCATTTGCTTTTCGATGACCTCGAAGGCGTGCGAGAGCTTGAAAAGTTCTTTCAACATGCCGTAAGAACAAAATAAAACCCGTAGGGCGGGTCTCCAGGCCCGCCAAACCAAAGAGCATTCTTCGCAAAAAATTTATTTTCGCAAGAGTGCGTAGCTAGATGCTCAGCCAAGTGTTTCTTTCCCGGCGCAATTTCTAACAGCAAATTTCCAAAAAAGAATGCCCCACGCACTTGACCTACACATAGAACGGGCCGGGAGACCCGCTCTACGGTTTTGTCATTAAATAAATTAGTAAGTGCGACTATCAGGTCGTAACGAAGATCGGTTTGCTCACAGTTGCGCTGGTACCGCCGTCTCCGTCGGTCAATTGGAAAGCAACAGTTCGCGTCAATGTGCTAATTCCGACTCCATCGACCCGGAAAGTGATCTTTCGCATCAAGGTCTGCACGCGGCTAACCGTTGCGGCGGCATTAAACGTAATCGACAGCGGCGTGGGTCCAACGCCACCTGCAAAGGTACCGATGATGATTCCACCAAACGTCACGTTGCTACCAGAGATACCAATTTGACCCGCTCCGACACCTTCATTGCGAATTTCCAGTCTATCACTCGCGATTACGATCGGTTCGCTCGCCGTCAATGAAACGGTCAAAACTCCTGCGGCAAAGTTTGGCGAATCCGTGTCCGTAACGGTGGCTGCACCATCTATGTTCAGGGCCGCAGCACCTTGAACGTATGTTGGACTGGCACTAGGAAGCGTCAGGATCGGCACAACGTTGATGTTAACGGTCTTGGTTACACTGGTGCTTGTTCCACCATCGCCGTCGTTCAAGACAAACTGAACGGTACGAGCGCCTGATGGCGGTGGTGCACCGATAGATTGGAATGTGATGTTGCGAATCAATGCGCGGGTTGTCGTAATGGTTGCATTCACCACAATCAAGTTCACCTTCAGCGGAGTTGTTCCAACCCCGCCGGTAAACGTGCCGATCGTCAACCCGCCGTAC
>JANMNK010000182.1:0-3771 GCA_031373875.1 Pirellulaceae bacterium
TTGGTCGCAACTGGGGCCGATGCTGCTTTCATGACGGAAAAGGGCTGAACCCCTTCGTTGGCCCCGAAGTGTTAGTCGTGAAATTCCAAGTTGCGACCTAGCATACGTTCTGCACTTGCTCATTTCGTGCGTCGCTTGACAACGACGCTCGCCGGCACGATCCCGCCCTTTTTCTCTGCCATGTCACGCCCTTGTTCAACGGCAGCGTCGATTAGTCGAATGATTGAATCCCGCTTTACGTCTGACGCATGACTCAAACGGATGTGTCGAATTTTTTTCCCGGTTCCCGCAAGAAGCCCGTCAGGATCTTGGAGTTCTGTGCCCCGGTCAAATCCAATATTGACATGTTTGGCGTAGGTCGCGATGTGAATGAATCCCTGGCCTTGCTTGCCGGTAAAAGAGAAGGCATTGGAGATACAATACGTTTCGTAGATCAACTCGCTGCACTCCCCGGCCGATTTCAGTACAGCCTTTCGAGCAGCAAGAGCTGCCCTGACAACTTCGTCCGGGCGGTCTTGCATTAGTTCAAGGAGTAGCAGTTCAGTTTGTCCTTTGGAAGCCGCCATACTAGTCCCTCGCAAAATACTGGATTGCACAAGCAATGTTCCAGTCGGTATCCGTAAACTTGACGAACAGGCCAACGGTTTGAATTTCGATTAGCTTGACCAAGATGTTACCACCGTTGTCGAGAATTCTTGCTTCGGTTTCCTCTATGATGGCTCAAGCCAAGTCGTTTGGAAAGCTCCCGCAAAGTCGCTCAAGTATGGCGTCGACAGAGATTGGCTGCTATTTCGCGATCGGGTGAACTGAGGCGAGACCCTATGAAGGAAATGGGTAGTTTGGAATTGCGACTCGAGTGCGGAATAATGTCATCCCGCAATTTCCGACAAAAACTACACCATTTTATATTTGGCTGGTCGGTCGAATCGATACCCACAAACGCTAACGCCTAGGCGAATGGCACACGTAATGGCCTAAACACAAAACATTTATCGCCATTGCAGTTCGCGGTTTTGCTCGTAACTGTCATCCGACTGCCTCTGCGACAACTTTCGAAAAGTAATTCAATCGCAGACCGAAGCGACCTTGCATGGCACTGCCTGGGGTTACACTGGATGTTGAGCGACTGGCTTGCGCATCGTATTCTTTGCGCGACACGCTTCAGAGAAACGGAAAGCTGTGAATCATCCCGGCACTCCCAAAAAAACACTGGTCCACTTTGGACTGCTGCAGGTCCTCGAAGCTTCTTTGCCACGATTTATAACGGTGTGACCGCAGGCGAAATCATGACATGGATTCAACTCACTTCGCGTTTCCTGGTCTTTCCACTGTTTATCGCGGCGAGCTTGGTGTTAGGTTGGTTGATACCAGGATTTTACGAATGGACTGGATCGGATCAGAGTCGACCGTCCCCACTGATTTGGCAATTCGCCCTTGGAATGACAATCGGGGGTTTTGTCCTCTGCCTACTCCTACCATTCTTGCCTGCTCAAACGGCGGCTGAGGATGAAACACGGGAACCAAGACTGCGTTTTACAGTGAAGAACCTGTTGGTGTTAACCGGAGTAATCGCGATCATCATTGTGGCACTGATGAAATTCCCACTTGTGACCAGTTGCGTGCTGAGCGGCGGAGCCTTTTTAAATTACCTATGGTTTATTGTGCTCCATCCTAAACGGCGATGGCCAGCGGCAGCGCTGTTGTCGTGTATGTGCTTGCCCTTTGTATGGCTGGTCGGCTGGGGTGAATTTTCCAGCATCTGGAAAAGCTTGCTCTGGATCGCGACCGGCCTTCCGATGCTGCTACCTTCGGCGTACCTAGCCTCGTGGTTCGGCCTAAACTTAAATTCGGCGCCCTGGATAACAATCCTCTTGACTGGTACTGAACTATTTGTCGGCACTTGGATAATTCACTTGGGGACGAAGCGAACGATCGCCTATCTGATATTTGCGTTACTCGTTTCAGTATTCAGTTCCTTCTGCCTGCATGCAATGGTCCTCGCCTAGCAGGCTTTTTCTTTGCGCAAAAGCAACAGGTACAAGTAGCCCAGGCATGCCTCTGTTGCTTCCCTAGAATTCAAGGTTCAATTCCGTCTTTCTCTTTCAGGCGAATATACTACGACGCATTAAGAAACTGCAGCTTGGCTGTTTTTTGAATGGAGTCAATTCAACAATCGGCGGATCACTTCTAGCATTTGCGGGCCGTCTGGCTCTTGCTGGGGAATTGTCGTGTAGTATTCGTTTGAAATTCCGAGAGTCGCGTTAACTGACTTGGTTGCTTCAGGTGGCCGATCGATAAAGTCCATGTTGTAGTCATCGTCGTGGAGAATTCGGTCGTGAAGAATTTCGAGCGCGGTTTCCCAGCCGCTTTCATCTTTCCGTGGATCGCAATCCCATTCATACTCTCTTGAAGCTTTTACAATTAGCTTTCGCCAGAATCGGTTATTTACCATTTTGGGTTCGCCTTCTAAACGATCTTTGTCCCAATGGATTTCCAAGTCGATTTGTCCAGAAACGAATTTGATCAGCGCCGCCGCAGTACCTTCTACGATTGCCGACATTTCGTTTGGCTCAGGAGTTTCCTCAAGCAGGAACCTGCGAACATAGTCAAGCATGACCAACTGCTGACATCCCGTTAGCGCATCAAACACAGGTATGCCGACGGATGCAGAATCGCTTATCGGATTTTCAATGATCTCACGACTCAAATGACAGATTGCCGCCCGCATGATCTGTTCCTCGATGCCATCCAGTTTTCTATGCCCTAACGGCGTGTTCCAAGTCATTCTGTACTCTCTCTAAATTTCACGTATCGTAAAGCGACCCAAGTACTTTGTGCGGTCGGAAAAATGGGATTTTACTAACAACTTCCAACAATTACTAGCAACAACGAAAATACGCTTGTTCAGACGCGTCGAGTCGAACTCGACAACGGAACTAGATGCGTCCCCTCAAAACAAGACATCGAGTGCATCGAACGCAAACTTCGAGGCTACGACGCTCACCAATCCCGATTCAAAACCCACGATTCCTAACGTTATCTCGTTGACTTCATCACGACGCGCAGCGAGATCCGGTAACGCAATATCCTCGATACGGCAGTGTCTGTTATGAGCCAGCCTCAGCGACGAGTATTTGTCGGTGTCGAGTTGGCTCACTTCTTATCCGCCGACGCATTTACTGTTTCAGTCTGGGAAGATCATCGACGATTGCGGCTCGTGACGCTACCGCTTACATTGACAACTCCGATTTTGGGAAACAGCCAAAAAGCCCCGATCGGAATTCCGTGTTTCGCGTTGTTTTGGCATGAAAGTCCAAATCGCTTGGGTCGATGGGACCCAATCGCGTTGAAGACATCTCTTTTTTGGAAACGCCTATCGGCTAAGCTGTTGCAACTGAGATGCTTTTTTCCATCGCGCCTGTCGTTTCGATTATTGCGACCAAGGGAAAGACCGAATCAACAAGATGCACAGGACACGCCCACATGTGTATCGAAGCGACTTCCCGTAGAATTTGGCTTAAGGCTTCATAGGAATTCTCTGAAGAGATCAACGTGCGACGCTTACACCTTTTCGAATTCGAAGATCAACCCTGGTTCCCAGCGATGATTCGCGATTGCATGACGGATTATCTCAGCCATGTGGTCAACCTATTCAATTTTTATGAGTCCATTGTCCCGATTCTAGAGAAGGGCGTAAACAAGAGCCACTATTGTAGAATCATCGACATGGGCACTGGCGCTGGAGGGGGTTGGCCTAAACTGGCGGATTTG